>NZ_JBVJLO010000025.1:0-81876 GCF_055584685.1 Streptomyces sp. NPDC102258 | reverse complement strand
CCGCGGTGAGCCACGGGAACAGGGCGTGCTCCTGGAACATCAGGGCCGGACGGCCGCCGGGGGTCGCGATGGACCCAGCGGACGGCTCGTCCAGTCCCGCGACCAGGTTCAGCAGGGTGGACTTGCCACACCCCGAGGCCCCCAGGAGGGTGACGAACTCGCCGGGGGCGACATCGAGGCTGATGTCGTCCAGGACGAGCTGTGTTCCGGCCGGGCCGGAGAAGGACTTCGAGACGTGCTCGATGCGGGCGGCGTGCGCGTGCTCCGCAACGGTGCCCTCGGCAGCCTTGGCGAGCGTGGTGGCCATGGTCGTCACCTCCTGGGGTCGCTGGACTACGTGCTTACTTGGCGCCGAGACCGGCGTCGGAGACCTCGGGCTTGCCCGCGGCCTTGAGGACCTTGTTCAGGAGCGTCAGGTCGTAGATGCCGGCCAGGTCGGGCTGCTCGATGAGCCGGGCCTTGACCGCCCAGTCGGACTCCGTCTTCAGCGTGGAGGCCAGCGGGTCGTCGGTGACGAGGATCGACGGCCACGCCGGGTCGAGGACCTTCGCGTCCAGGGCCTTGCCGCTGTCAGCGGCCAGCTTGGCGTTGGCGGAGGCCTTCGCCTGGTCGGGGTGGGCGTTGATCCAGTCGTTGGTCTTCACCGTGCCCGCAAGGACGGCCTCGACCACGTCCGGGTGCTCCTTGAGGAACTTCTGCGACACGATGACGTTCGTGATCACGAACTTCTTGTCGGGCCACAGGGAGGTCTCGTCGAGGAGGACGGAACCGCCTTCGGAGACGAGCTTGGAGGCCGTCGGCTCCGGCACCCAGGCACCGTCGATCGAACCCTGCTTGAAGGCGTCCGGGGTGACCTTGTTGTCCGTACGGACCACGGAGACGTCGCCCTTGCCGGACTCCGCGTCGACCTTCCAGCCCTTCTCGGCGATCCAGTTGAGGAACGCGACGTCCTGCGTGTTCCCCTTCTGCGGGGTGGCGATCCGCTTGCCCTTGAGGTCGTCCAGGGTCTTGATCTTGTCCGGGTTCACGACGAGCTTGACGCCGCCCGAGGCGGAGCCGGAGATGATCCGCAGGTTCTGCCCCTTGGACTTCACGTAGCCGTTGAGCGCGGGCGAGGGGCCGATGAAGCCGATGTCGAGAGAGCCGCCGTTGAGGGCCTCGATCTCGGACGGACCGGCGTTGAAGGACTGCGGCTTGACGGCGGTGGCGCCCAGTTCCTTCTGGATCAGGCCCTCCTGGAGGCCGACCAGGGCGGTGGCGTGCGTCAGGTTCGGGAAGTACCCGATGCGGACCTCGGGGGCCGAAAGCTTCTTGGCGCCGGTCGCGGCGGCGGGTGCCGTCTTGTCCTCCGCCTTGTCGGTCTGGGAGCCGTAGCCGCAGGAGGCGAGGACGCCGATCAGCAGCGGCAGGGCGGCAGCGGCGACGACGCCGCGGCGCGGGGACTTGCGGGTGGGGCGGATGGCAGGCACGGGAGGGCTTCCTCTCGTGACGTGGTCATCTCATGACGCACGTCTTCGTCGGTGGAACGGGGGCAGGTGGGGCTCGTGGGGGGTGAGGGCGCGCATGCGGTGCGCGTACGTCATCACGCACATCGCGCCACCCCTCCCTGGCCACTGCCGAGGGTGCCGCTGCCCACGCGGCCGCCCTCCTTCGCGAAGGTGGAGTACAGATCGGCGATCATGATCTAGAAGTCCCACCCTTCTTCGTCCGCCTGGACGGCCGTATCGGCCTGGGAGGCGAAGGACTCGCCCGCCATGCCCGCCGCCAGAGTGGTTCCGTCGGCCGGGTCGATCAGCAGGAAGGACCCGGTGCGGCGCGAGTCGGCGTACGCGTCGAGGGCGAGCGGTTCGGCGGTCCGGACGACCACACGGCCGATGTCGTTGGCCACCAGCCGGCCGGGGTTCGGGTGCTGGGACAGGTCGTCCAGGGTCAGCCGCGAGGGGATCTCCTTGACGATCGCCTTGACCGTGCGCGTCGTGTGCTTGATCAGCACCCGGGCGCCCACCGACAGGGGCTGGTCCGCCACGTGGCAGACCGTGGCCTCGACGTCCTGGGTGGTGGCCGGGGCGCTCGCGGACGGCGCGATCAGGTCACCGCGCGAGATGTCGATGTCGTCGGCCAGGCGCAGGGTCACCGACTGCGGGGCCCAGGCGATGTCCACGCTCTCGCCGAGCGCGTCGATGCCCACGATGGTGCTGGTGCGGCCGGACGGCAGGACGGTGACGGCTTCGCCGACGCGCAGGACGCCGGAGGCGATCTGGCCCGCGTAGCCCCGGTAGTCGGGGTGCTCGGCGGACTGGGGGCGGATCACGTACTGCACGGGGAAGCGGGCCGGGCAGGCGGTGAGGTCGTGGCTGACCGGGACGGTCTCCAGGTGCTCCAGCACCGTCGGGCCGCCGTACCAGTCCATGTGGGAGGACGGTTCGACGACGTTGTCCCCGGCCAGGGCCGAGATCGGGATCGCGGTGATCTCCGGCACGCCCAGGTCGGAGGCGTAGGCGGTGAACTCCTCGGCGATCGCCGCGAAGACCTTCTCCTCGTAGCCGACCAGGTCCATCTTGTTGACGGCGAGGACGACGTGGGGGACGCGCAGGAGGGCGGCGACGGCGGCGTGGCGGCGGGTCTGCTCGATGACGCCGTTGCGGGCGTCGACCAGGACCACGGCGAGGTCGGCGGTGGAGGCGCCGGTGACCATGTTGCGGGTGTACTGCACGTGCCCGGGGGTGTCGGCGAGGATGAACCGGCGGCGGGCGGTGGCGAAGTAGCGGTAGGCCACGTCGATGGTGATGCCCTGCTCGCGTTCGGCGCGCAGGCCGTCGGTGAGGAGGGCGAGGTCGGGGGCTTCCTGGCCGCGCCGGGCGGAGGCGGCTTCGACGGCTTCCATCTGGTCGGTCAGGACCGATTTGGAGTCGTGCAGGAGCCGGCCGACCAGGGTGGACTTGCCGTCGTCGACGGAACCGGCGGTCGCGAAACGCAGCAGCGTGGTCGCCGAGAGGTCGGCGAACTGCTCGGTGGTGGTGGAGGTCATGGCTAGAAGTACCCTTCGCGCTTGCGGTCTTCCATCGCGGCCTCGGACATCTTGTCGTCGGCGCGGGTCGCGCCCCGCTCGGTGAGGCGGGAGACGGCGATCTCGGCGATCACGGCGTCCAGCGTGGCGGCGTCGGAGTCGACGGCGCCGGTGCAGGACATGTCGCCGACGGTGCGGTAGCGGATGAGACGCGTCTCGGGCGTCTCGCCCTCCTTGGGACCGCCCCAGTCGCCGGCCGTCAGCCACATGCCGCCCCGCTGGAAGACCTCGCGCTCGTGGGCGAAGTAGATCTGCGGCAGTGCGATGCCCTCGCGGGCGATGTACTGCCAGACGTCCAGCTCGGTCCAGTTGGACAGCGGGAAGACGCGCACGTGCTCGCCCGGGGCGTGGCGGCCGTTGTAGAGCTGCCACAGCTCGGGGCGCTGGCGGCGCGGGTCCCACTGGGAGAACTCGTCGCGCAGGCTGAACACCCGTTCCTTGGCGCGGGCCTTCTCCTCGTCGCGGCGGCCGCCGCCGAAGACGGCGTCGAACTTCAGCCGCTGGATCGCCTCGGTCAGCGGGAGGGTCTGGAGCGGGTTGCGGGTGCCGTCGGGGCGCTCGCGGAGCGTCCCGGCGTCGATGTACTCCTGGACGGAGGCCACGTGCAGGCGCAGGCCGTGCTCGGCGACCGTGCGGTCGCGGTACTCCAGGACCTCGGGGAAGTTGTGGCCCGTGTCGACGTGCAGCAGCGTGAAGGGCACCGGCGCGGGCGCGAACGCCTTCAGCGCCAGGTGCAGCATGACGATGGAGTCCTTGCCGCCGGAGAAGAGGATCACCGGCTTCTCGAACTCGCCCGCCACCTCGCGGAAGATGTGCACGGCCTCGGATTCGAGGGCGTCGAGGTGCGACAGCGCGTAGGGCGCGTCGGTCCCTTCGTGCAGGTGGGCGACGGTGGTCATGCCAGACCCCTCTCGGTGAGCAGCGCGTGCAGGGCCGAAGCCGACTCCCGCACGGTCTGCGTGTGCGACTCGATGCGCAGGTCCGGGGTTTGCGGTGCCTCGTAGGGGTCGTCGACCCCGGTCAGCCCGGTGATCTCGCCCGCCGCCTGCTTGGCGTACAGGCCCTTCACGTCACGTACGGAGCAGACTTCGACCGGGGTCGCGACGTGCACTTCCAGGTACGGGGTGCCCTCGGCGGCGTGCCGCTTGCGGACGGCCTCCCGGCTGTCCGCGAACGGCGCGATCACCGGGACCAGGGCCTTGACGCCGTTGCGCGCGAGGAGCTCGGCGACGAAGCCGATCCGCTGCACGTTCGTGTGCCGGTCCTCACGGCTGAAACCGAGCCCGGCCGAGAGGAACTCGCGGATCTCGTCCCCGTCCAGGACCTCCACCCGGTGGCCCTCAGCGCGCAGCCGGTCGGCCAGCGCGTAGGCGATGGTGGTCTTCCCGGCGCTCGGCAGCCCGGTCAGCCACACGGTGGCGCCCTGGTCGCTCACGCTCATCTGCTTCTTCTCCGTTGGTTCTTCGCTCGTCGTCATCAGCCGTGCAGTCCGCACTCGGTCTTGCCCCGCCCCGCCCACCGGCCGGCCCGCGCGTCCTCGCCCGCCGCCACCCGGCGGGTGCACGGGGCGCAGCCGACGGAGGCGTAGCCGTCCATCAGCAGCGGGTTGGTCAGCACACCGTGTTCCGCGACGTACGCGTCCACGTCGCCCTGGCTCCAGCGGGCGATCGGGGAGACCTTGACCTTCCGCCGCCGCTCGTCCCAGCCCACCACCGGGGTGTTCGCCCGGGTCGGGGACTCGTCCCGGCGCAGACCCGTCGCCCACGCCTCGTACGCCGTCAGGCCCTCTTCCAGCGGCCTGACCTTGCGCAGCGCGCAGCACAGGTCCGGATCACGGTCATGCAGCCGGGCACCGTACGCGGCGTCCTGCTCGGCGACGCTCTGGCGCGGGGTGAGGGTGATGACGTTCACGTCCATCACCGCGTCCACCGCGTCCCGCGTCCCGATCGTCTCCTCGAAGTGATAACCCGTGTCGAGGAACACCACGTCCACACCCGGGAAGGCGCGGGAGGCCAGGTGCGCGACGACCGCGTCCTCCATGGAGGAGGTCACGCAGAACTTGCTCCCGAAGGTCTCGGCGGCCCAGGTGAGGATCTCCAGCGCGGAGGCGTCCTCCAGCTCCCGGCCCGCCCGCTCGGCCAGTGCCCGCAGGTCGTCGGTCTCCTGAGGTGCCTGTGGCGTCTGAGGTGTCGTCATATCTCGTCCCCTCCAACGGAGTTGGTCTGAACACCCCGGGCCAGCAGCCCGAGGTACTTCAGCTGGAAGGCCCGGTTGCAGGCGCGGCATTCCCAGGCGCCGTGACCGGTTTCGTTCGGGAACAGGTCCTCGTCGCCGCAGTAGGGGCAGTAGAACGGTGCGGCGCGCTCGCTCACGACAGGTCCTCGTCGCCGGCGCGGGTGACCCAGGCGGCGAAGCGCTCGCCGTCCTCGCGCTGCTCCTCGAAGCGGGTGACGACACGCTCGACGTAGTCCGGCAGGCCGGCCGAGGTGACCTTGAGGCCGCGGACCTTGCGGCCGAAGCCGGCCTTCAGGCCGAGGGCGCCGCCCAGGTGGACCTGGTAGCCCTCCACCTGGTTGCCGTCGTCGTCCAGGACCAGCTGGCCCTTGAGACCGATGTCCGCCACCTGGATACGGGCGCAGGCGTTCGGGCAGCCGTTGATGTTGATGGTGATCGGCTCGGCGAAGTCGGGCAGGCGCCGCTCCAGCTCGTCGATCAGCGAGGCGCCGCGCGCCTTGGTCTCGACGATGGCCAGCTTGCAGAACTCGATGCCGGTGCAGGCCATCGTGCCGCGGCGGAACGGGGACGGCTGGACGCGCAGGTCCAGTGCCTCCAGGGCCGCGACGAGCGAGTCCACCTGGCCGGCCTCGATGTCGAGCACGATCATCTTCTGCTCGGCGGTGGTGCGCAGGCGGCCGGAGCCGTGCTGCTCGGCGACGTCGGCGATCTTGGTGAGGGTGGCGCCGTCGACGCGGCCGACGCGGGGCGCGAAGCCGACGTAGAACCGGCCGTCCTGCTGCCGGTGCACGCCGACGTGGTCGCGCCACTGGCCGCTGGGCTGCTCGGGCGCGGGGCCGTCGGTCAGCTTGCGCCGCAGGTACTCGTCCTCCAGGACCTGGCGGAACTTGGCCGGGCCCCAGTCGGCGACGAGGAACTTCAGGCGGGCGCGGGTGCGCAGACGGCGGTAGCCGTAGTCGCGGAAGATCGAGATGACGCCCTCGTAGACGTCCGGGACCTCGTCGAGGGAGACCCAGGTGCCCAGCCGGACGCCGAGCTTGGGGTTGGTGGAGAGGCCGCCGCCGACCCAGACGTCGAAGCCGGGGCCGTGCTCGGGGTGGTGCACGCCGACGAAGGCGATGTCGTTGATCTCGTGCGCGACGTCGAGCAGCGGCGAGCCGGAGACCGCCGACTTGAACTTGCGGGGCAGGTTCGAGAAGTCCTTGTTGCCGACGATGCGGCGGTAGATCTCCTCGATGGCGGGCGTGCCGTCGATGATCTCGTCCTCGGCGATGCCGGCGACGGGCGAGCCGAGGATGACGCGGGGCGTGTCGCCGCAGGCCTCGGTGGTGGACAGGCCGACGGCCTCCAGCCGGCGCCAGATCTCGGGGACGTCCTCGATGCGGATCCAGTGGTACTGCACGTTCTGGCGGTCCGTGAGGTCCGCGGTGCCGCGGGCGAACTCCTGGGAGATCTCGCCGATGACGCGGAGCTGCTCGGTGGTCAGCCGGCCGCCGTCGATGCGGACGCGCAGCATGAAGTACTTGTCGTCCAGCTCCTCCGGCTCCAGGATCGCGGTCTTGCCGCCGTCGATCCCGGGCTTGCGCTGGGTGTAGAGGCCCCACCAGCGCATCCGGCCGCGCAGGTCGTTGGGGTCGATCGAGTCGAAGCCCGACTTGGAGTAGATCGTCTCAATGCGTGTCCGCACGTTGAGACCGTCGTCGTCCCTCTTGAACTGCTCGTTGCCGTTGAGGGGCGTGTGGTGTCCGACGGCCCACTGGCCCTCGCCGCGGTGACGGCCGGTCTTGCGGCGCGCGGCGGCTGCGGCAGCGGGTGCGGCTGCGGGCGTTTCGGGGGTGGCGGCCATGACGGGTACGTCCTTCTTCAACGGCTCAAGGCAAGGGCAGGGGGAGCGGCGGCGTGACCCCTGGCATGCTGGCGACTCTGAGCAGGTGTGGCTGATCGCCGCCCTTTGACCGGGTTTGCCGGTGCCTGGGGGCGGTTTCGGCCTTCAGGGGACTGCGGGTGATCGACGCGTCCGCGGAGCGGGACGACGGCGATGTGCGGCGGTGGCTGGTTCCGTCAGCGCGCCGGACAGATGGCGCTGGACATGCGGCCGAGGTCGACGTGCCGCCGACTCACCAAGGCAATTCCAGCTCCATTCATGGCGGAAGCGTGTCATGGCCCGATTGGAGGAGTCCACTACTGTCCATGATGTGGACGAAGTCGTCCCGGATCGTGGGATGACGTGACGGGGGTCACCTCGGGGACGGCATTCGCGCAGGTGGGGAGGGGGGCCGGGACCCCGGCCGGAGACCGCCCGGAGGGGCGCATTCCGGCCGGGCCGCCGCGGGGCGGCGGGGGCGGGGGCCGGGGGAGGCGCGCCGGGGAGGGGTGTGCGGCTGGCCCCCGGAGGGTTACGCGCCGGGCCAGGGGCCCGGGGTGGGGGTGTCCTGCTTCTCCTCCGTCTCGGTCCTGAAGACCTCGAAGCCCCGGCGCCGGTAGTTGTCCATCGCCGTCGGCCCGTCCTGGCTGCACGTGTGCACCCAGACCCGGCGGGTCCGCTCGCGGCCGGGCCAGCGGTCCGCGAGGTCCCAGGCGCGCTCGGTGCCGACCGTCAGCAGGTGACCACCGATCCGGCGGCCCCGGAAGTCCGGCAGCAGCCCGAAGTACATGATCTCCACCACCCCGTCGGGCTGCGGGTCCAGCTCCATGTACCCGGCCGGGGTGCCCCGGTCGTACGCCACCCAGGTCTCCACGCCCGGCCGCCCCAGCCACTCCACCCACTGCGCGCGGGTCAGCGACAGCCGGTCCGTCCAGTGGATGTCCCCGCCCACCGAGGCGTACAGGAACCGGCTGAACTCCGGGGAGGGGACCTCGGCGCGCTCGACGCGGATCTCGGGGCCGGGCACGGCCGCCGGGACGAGGTCCCCGGGGGACGTCATTTCGAGGGACCAGGTGGTCAGGGTGTTGGTGCTCATGCGTTTCAGGGAATCACACGCCCCGGGAGCCCCCTGCGCCCCCGCCCCCGAGGCGGGCCCGGACCACGGCCGGCGCCGTCGAGTGGGGCAGCAGCCGGGCCGGGTCCTCGGGGCGGATCAGCTCCACCTCCACGTCCTCCGCGAACCGGTACGGCCGGTGGCTCAGCACCCCGGCGAGGTGCCGGCGGACCCGGGACAGCTCGGCGCGGACCGTCACGGTACGGGTCGGGTCCCCGAAGAGCTCCGTGGCCAGCTCGGCGGCGGTGCGCCCGCGCGGGCTCTCCGCCAGCAGGAACAGCAGCTCCGCGTGGCGCGGGCTCAGCTCCTGGGACCAGCTGCCCGCGGCCCCGTACACGGTCGCCGACCAGGAGCGGGGCCGGCTGAGGTCCAGCACGACCCGGCTCACGGCGGGCGCGGCGGCGGAGGTGTCCACCAGCCGCAGCAGCCAGCCGCCGGGCAGCGGCTCGGCCACGCAGTCCCCGAGCTGCGGGATCCACAGCCGCCCGGGCCCGAGCCCCTTCGGCAGCGGCATCCGGTCGGCGGGTGCCAGCCCGGTGACGGCCGCCGTCCAGCCGTGCGGGTCCACGGCGACGGCCCGGCCGGGCAGCCGGGCCAGCAGCGGGGCCGCGACGGCCCGCAGCCGCTCCAGGGACTCCAGGTGCCGCACCCGCAGCTCGCGCTCGGCCAGCCGGGCCACGGAGCTGACCCAGGCCAGGGTCGCCGGGTGCATGGTGGCCAGCGGCCCGCTCACGTCGACCACCCCCAGCAGCTGCCCGTCCCGTGGATCGCGTACGGGCGCCCCCGCGCAGGTCCAGTCGTGGTGGCTGGAGACGAAGTGCTCGGCGGAGAACACCTGCACCGGCCGCCGGGTCACCAGCGCGGTGCCCACCCCGTTGGTGCCGACCACCGCCTCGTCCCAGTCGGCCCCCACCGCGAAACCCAGCCGGTCCGCCTTGCGCAGGATCGAGCTGTGCCCCTCCCGCCACAGCAGCCGGCCGTCGGCGTCGGCGACGACCATGATGTGCAGGGCCTCGTCGAGCGTGGGCAGCAGCCCCTCGCGCAGCACGGGCAGCACCTCCCGCAGCGGGGAGACCTGCCGGCGCTCCTCGGTCTCCGCCGCCGACAGCAGCCGGGAGCGGGCGTCCCGGTCGGGGTGCACCCCGCCGGCCAGCATCCGCCGCCAGGACTCGGCGATCTCCGGGCGGGGCGCGGCCGGGGGCCGGTCTCCGGCCAGGGCGGCCGCCCGTACCCCCTTGAGCAGACGCGCCGCCTTCCGCGCGTCCATGGCCGAGATGCGTGCCACGTCGACCGTGCTGCCTGCGGTGTTGGCCACCGGAACCTCCCCGTGCTGAACAGGACGTACTGCGCGGGCCCCCCGGGCTCCGTCCGTGCATCTTCCCCGGGCACGTGCGGCGGGCGGCCCGCCGACCGGGGGTCCGCAGGGTTGCAACGGTATGCAACCCTCGCCAACCCCCGGTCACCCGACCGAAACTATCGGCACGCCGCCGAGCGGCGTGACAGCTCCTTCCTCGGGGCTTCTCGGATCGCGGGGTGGCGCCGAGTCGGCGCGGCGCCACCCCCCGGTCCCACCTTCACGGGCCGGATCCCGGCGCTGAGCGGTTCGGGCCGCAGTGGTTTGGGGACCACGGCCGCCCAGGGGGACCGCCCTCAGCCCGCGATCCGCGCCCGTGCCACCACCGCCCCCAGATCCAGGGTGTGCGGCAGCGTCCCGAAGGCCGCGCCCCAGTCCCCGCCCAGCCGTGAGGCGCAGAACGCGTCGGCCACCTCCGGCGGCGCCCACCGCACCAGCAGCGAACCCTGGAGCACCAGCGCCATCCGCTCCACCACCCGGCGGGCCCGCGCCTGGATCCCGTCGAGGTCGGCCAGGTCGGTCAGCAGGTCCTTGATCGCCGCGTCCAGCCGGTGGTCGGCGCCCCGGGCCAGGCCGACCTCCCGGAGGAACGCGTTCAGTGCCTGCGGCTCGCGCTGGAGGGCGCGCAGCACGTCCAGCGCCTGGACGTTGCCCGACCCCTCCCAGATGGAGTTGACCGGGGATTCGCGCAGCAGGCGGGGCAGCCCGGACTCCTCGACGTAGCCGTTGCCGCCCAGGCACTCCAGGGCCTCGGCGACCATCGGCGTACAGCGCTTGGTCACCCAGTACTTGGCCGTGGGCACCGCGAGGCGCAGGAAGGCCCGCTCCTGCTCCGATCCGGCCCCGTCGGCGGCGTCCTGGGCGGCCGCGAGGCGCAGGGTGAGGGCGGTCGCCGCCTCCGACTCCAGGGCGAGGTCGGCGAGGACGTTGCGCATCAGCGGCTGGTCGACGAGTCGCGCCCCGAAAGCGGAGCGGTACTCCGCGTGGTGGACGGCCTGCGTCAGCGCCTGGCGCATCAGCGACGCCGAACCGATCACGCAGTCCATCCGGGTCGCCGCGACCATCTCGATGATGGTCCGCACCCCCCGGCCCTCCTCGCCCACCCGCCGGGCCCACGTCGTCCCGTCGAACTCGATCTCGCTCGACGCGTTCGACTTGTTGCCCAGCTTGTCCTTCAGCCGCTGGATCGCGAACGCGTTGCGCGTCCCGTCCGGCAGCACCCGGGGCACCAGGAAGCAGGTCAGCCCGCCCGGCGCCTGCGCCAGCACCAGGAAGGCGTCCGACATGGGCGCCGAGCAGAACCACTTGTGCCCCGTCAGCACGTACGCGCCGTCGGTGCCCAGCGGCGCCGCCACCGTCGTGTTCGCCCGGACGTCGCTGCCGCCCTGCTTCTCCGTCATGCCCATCCCGAAGAGCACCCCGGCCTTCTCGGCGGCCGGGCGCAGCCCCTCCTCGTACACGTGCGAGGTCAGCCGGGGCTCCCACTCCGCGGCCAGCTCCGGGTCGGTGCGCAGCGCCGGCACGGCGGCGTGCGTCATCGAGACCGGGCAGCCGTGCCCCGACTCGGCCTGCGACCAGAGGAAGAAGCCCGCCGCGCGCCGCAGGTGGCCCGCCGGGCGCCCCCAGGCGTCGGTGAGCCCCGAGGACACCGCGTGCCCGAGCAGACGGTGCCAGGCCGGGTGGAATTCGACCTCGTCGATCCGGTTCCCGTACCGGTCGTGCGTACGCAGGACCGGCGGGTTCTCGTTCGCCTGCCGGCCCCACTCCTGGGCCTCGGCGGAGCCCGCGGCCCGCCCCAGCGCGGTGAGCTCCCCCGTCACCTCGGCGCGGAGCCCGGGCGCCGCGTCGGCGAGGTGCCGCTCGACGCCTTCGGTGAGGGCGCGGTCGCCGAGGTAGACCTCGTGGCCCACGAGCGGCGGGACCTGATTGCTGACTGTGTGGGTGGTGGCTGCCATGCGGATACCGTAAGGACGTGCAGCCAGCAAAAGAAACACCCGAGCGGATCCCAGGACGGCTCCACCGGGCCCGCGCCGTCTATCGCAACGTCTCCAAGCGAAAGATGGCCTGGCTGCTGCTCAAAGACACCGTCAACTCGTGCATCGAGTACCGCATCCTCGGGCTCGCGGCCGAGGCGGCCTTCTTCACCCTGCTCTCCCTGCCGCCGCTCTTCCTCGGCCTGCTGGGCCTCCTCGGCTATGTGGACGGCTGGACGGACACCCAGTCCGTGCAGAGCATCGAGGAGAACATCCTGCGCGCGGTCGGCACCGTCCTGTCCGACCGGGGCGTCAACGACATCGCGAAACCCATGCTCGACGACGTCACCAGCCGCGGCCGGCCCGACCTGATCTCGCTGGGCTTCGCCTTCGCCCTGTGGTCGGGATCGCGCGCCGTCAACGTCTTCATCGACACCATCACCGTCATGTACGGGCTCGACGGACAGCGGGGCATCGTCAAGACCCGGCTGCTCGCCTTCCTCCTGTACGTGGCCGCCCTGCTGATCGGCGCGATCGTGCTGCCGCTGATGGTCGTCGGCCCCGACGCGGTGGTCCGGCTGGTGCCGTGGAGCACGGAGGTGATCGCGGTCCTGTACTGGCCCACGGTCACCCTGCTCTCCATCGCCTTCCTGACCACCCTCTACCACGTGTCCGTCCCCGTCCGCTCGCCGTGGATCGAGGACGTGCCGGGGGCGCTGGTGGCGCTGGCCATGTGGGTCCTGGGCTCGTTCCTGCTGCGGATCTACCTGACCAACACCGTGGAGGGGCCGACGATCTACGGCTCCCTCGCCGCGCCCGTCGCGATCCTGCTGTGGATCGGCATCTCGGCCTTCGCGGTGCTCGTCGGCGCGGCCGTCAACGCCGCCATCGACCGGGTCTGGCCGTCGGTCGCCACGGCGGCGGCCCGCGAGGCCAACGAACGCGTCCGCGAGGCCGAAGCCGCCCAACTGGTGGCCCGCGCCGCCGCCTGGCGGGCCCTGGCGGAGGGGGAGTCCGAGGACGACGAGGACGCCGGAATGCCCTCGGAATTCCCGGAACGCTGGTCAAAGTTCCTCCCCCCGGAGGACTACACGTCCCGGTTGCGCAAGCACTGAGCGGACGTCTGCGGGTGGCCTGATCCGCACGTTCGAAGAAGGCCGGAAAAAATCGGTGGCGCCCTCGGGCGGCGGCCCTTTACGGTTCGGGAGTCGAGAACGCAGAGGAATCAGGAGGTGAGGACATTGATGACTGTCACGGAGACGGGCACGGCCCGCATTCAGGAGTTCATCATCGTTTCCACCTCCGTGGCCTCCGGCTGACCACACACTTTGCCGCGCGCCGACGTGCGCGTGTTGCCGGGGCCGCCCTGTGAAGGGTTTCCCTTGTCGTCTTCGCTTTCTTCCGATCTCTTCTCTTCTTCCTCCTCCCTTCCGCATGCTCTCGTGCCCTTTGGGTGGGACGACGCGTGGGCCGCGGAGTTCGCCCCGTACGCCGATCAGGGACTGCTCCCGGGCCGGGTCGTGCGGGTGGACCGGGGGCAGTGCGATGTCGTGACCGCGGATGGCGTCGTGCGTGCCGACACCGCGTTCGTCACCCCGCACGACCCGCTGCGCGTCATCTGCACCGGTGACTGGGCCGCCGTCGAGGCCGGCGGGAACCCGCGCTACGTGAAGGCGTATCTGCCGCGCCGGACCGCCTTCGTGCGGTCCACCTCCTCGCAGCGTTCGGAGGGGCAGATCCTCGCCGCCAACGTCGACCACGCGATCATCGCCGTCTCGCTCGCGGTCGAGCTCGACCTGGGCCGTATCGAGCGGTTCCTCGCGCTGGCCTGGGAGTCGGGGGCGCAGCCCCTCGTCGTCCTGACCAAGGCCGACCTGGTGCCGGACCCGGCCGTTCTCGCCCACCTCGTCCAGGACGTGGAGGCCGCCGCGCCCGGCGTCCAGGTGCTCACCGTCTCCTCCCACACGGGGGAGGGCACCGACGTGCTCGCGGCGGTCGTCGGCGACGGTACGAGCGTGCTGCTCGGGATTTCCGGCGCCGGCAAGTCCACGCTGGCGAACGCGCTGCTGGGGTCGGACGTCATGGAGGTGCAGGAGACCCGTGACGTCGACGGCAAGGGCCGTCACACCACCACCACCCGCAACCTTCTGGTGCTGCCCGGCGGGGGAGTCCTGATCGACACCCCCGGGCTGCGGGGGGTGGGTCTCTTCGACGCGGAGGCGGGGGTCGGACAGGTCTTCTCGGAGATCGAGGAGTACGCGGCCCGTTGCCGTTTCCACGACTGCGCGCACGAGGCGGAGCCGGGGTGTGCGGTGTTGGCGGCGGTGGAGTCGGGGGAGCTGCCGGAGCGCCGGCTGGAGAGCTACCGGAAGCTGCTGCGGGAGAACCAGCGGATCGTCGCCAAGACGGATGCGCGGTTGCGGGCGGAGCTGCGGCGGGACTGGCGGGTGAAGTCGGCGGAGGGGCGGGCGAATTATGCGGCGAAGCGGGGTGGGCGGGTGTGAGCCCTTTTTGATGCGCCGGGCCCCTTTCCGACGCGCCGCTTGCACGGCTCGGCCGCGGGCGGCCTCCCCGGCTGCGCGGCGCTGTGCCGGACTCCGTCCGTCGGGCTGACGGGCGGGGCCGGTGGCCGTGGTGGGGGCGGGTTGTCGCGTGCGGGTGGTTGCCGCTGCGCGGGGCTGTCCCCTACCCGCCCTTCCACCGTTCCCGCCTCAAGCGCCGGCGCGGCTCACTACACGGCGCTTCGCGCCCGCGCCTCAAGCGCCGGCGGGGCTGGGATTGCCCTGCGGGCAATCCCAGCCCCTGCGGCGCGACCTGGCTCCGTTGGCACAACCCAGCCTCGCTGGCGTTGAGGCGCGGGGGTCCGGGGGCCGGCCCCCGGCAGCGGCGCGCATCGTCCAGGCCTGTCGGGGGCGGCTCCCGGCGCGGGGCCCGCCCCCGCCCCCGCCCCCGGGGCCGGGGGCGGCGGGTCACGGCCCCCACAGGGCCACGTACAGCCAGGCGGCCGTTGCGGTGAGGCAGGCCAGGAGTTCTGTCAGGATGCTCGTTCCTGCCGCCCGCATCACCGTGCGGGTCGAGGACCAGGCTTCGCCGTGCGTGCCCAGGCGGCGGCGTTCGCACAGGTAGATGCCGCCCACGAAGCCCGGGACCGCCCCGACCACCGGCAGCAGGACGAAGCCGAGGACCGCGCCCCCGCCCGCGTACACCGCCATGCGGCGCGACGCCGCCGTGCCGCGCAGCCGGCGCGGCGGGAGGAGCCACTTCACCACCTGCACCACCAGCAGCAGGGCCGTCGCCGCGACCAGCAGGGTCCACGCCGGGCCCGACCGCACGTGCAGCGCCCACCACAGCAGCCCGGCCCACACCAGCCAGGTCCCCGGCACGCCCGGGACCAGCACCCCGAGCGTTCCGAGCAACAGCACCAGCCCCACCAGGAGCAGCTGAGGCAGATCCATCTGCCCAGCGTGACCGACCTGCGGCTAGCGGGCCACCCAGCCCCGCTCGTACGCGTACCAGCCGAGCTGGAGCCGGGTCGTGACCCCGGACAGTTCCATCAGCCCCTTCACCCGCCGCTGCACCGTCCGCAGCCCCAGTTCCAGGTGCTTGGCCACGCTCGCGTCCGTCATCCCCGCCAGCAGCAGGGAGAGGATCTCCAGGTCGATGGTGTCCGGACCGCCGTCGCCCTCCTCCGCGTGCCCCGTCGCGCCCAGCCGCAGCGGCAGCGACTCCCGCCACACCGCCTCGAACAGCCCCCTCAGGGATTCCAGCAGGCCCGACGCGTGCACCACCAGCGCCGCCGGCTCCGCCCCCCGGGTGGTGAGGGGGACCATGGCGAGGGACCGGTCCGCGATCACCAGCTTCGTCGGGACCTCGCGCGTCACCCGGACGCGCTCCCCGCGGGCCAGCGCCGTCGACGCCTCCCGGATCCCGTTCGGCCGGGCGAGGACGTCCCGTTCGATCACCACCCGGTACGCGACCCCCCGCATCGCGGCCCGTTCCTCGGCCTCGTTCTCCATCCCCGTCACCACCTGCGGCCGCGCGGTGACCAGCGCGCAGACCTCCTCCGCCGCGCCGAGCTGGAGCTGGTGGAAGCGGTGCGCCACCGCACTCGCCCCCGTCACCACCTCCACCAGGTCGTGGACGGCCGGCTCGGCGGCCTCCGCCCGGTACTCCCGCGCCAGCAGCGCCGCCGCCAGCTCCGCCTGTTCCAGCTCGTGCCGCTGCTGCGTCAGGAGCGCGCCCAGCGCGACCCCGGGCGGCGCCGCCACCCAGCGGCCCGGCCGGGCCGAGGACTGCGCCGCGAGGCCCTGCCGCTCCAGATGCCGCAAGGTCCGTTCCGTCTGCGGCACCGGCAGCGTCAGCCGGTGCGCGAGGTCCGGTACCTCCGCCGCCCCCAGTGCCACCAGCGCGCGGTACGCCGCCTCCTGGCCCTCGTCCAGGCCTATCGCACCCAGCAACCCGTCCACCCCACTCTCGGTGCCGTTCCTGGCGGGAAGCGGCCACGGCGCGAACCCGCCGCGGACATCATCTCCGTTCCTCCCGTCCCTCTGCCAAAGTGACGCCACCGCAGCACCAGCCACCGCCGGTCATGGGGCAGGTGCGGGGCCGTCATGCCCCGTCATGCCCGTCATGCCCTGTAGGAGAGCCTTTGGTTGGAGTTCGCCTGGAGAGTGATGCGCCCGGTATCGCGTACGGCACTCCCCGGTCGAACTGGCCGACGCGAGCGGCGCCATGGTCACCCAGACGGTCGAGTGGGCGTACGAAGTCCGTTCCTCCGTCCGGGTTATGCGGAAGGGGTCCACCGGGCGGCGGCCCGGTGGGTCCTTTTCGCGCGTTCCGGGTTTTTCGGGGCCCCCGGATGCCGACAATGTGGGCATGAGTCAGCAGGGCGCGGAGGACTGGTGGCAGAAGCTGTACGCGGACCCGGACGCGGTCCCCGACCCCGACCCGGGAGAATCCCTGGACCAACGCTTCCGCTCGGCCTCGGTCCTGACGACGCCCCCACCCCCGGCGGCCCCCGCCGACCCGGGACCGCCCGGCCGCCCCACCCCTGACGCCACCGCGCCGCCCCGGCCCGTTGCCGCCCCGCCGGGGCCGGTCCCGCCCGCGCGGGTCGGTCCGGAGGGCGCTCCGGGGCCAATGGGGCGGGGCGCCACACCGCCCCCGCCCGCCGGGCCGCCCGCGCCGGTGCCCCCGGCCCCGCCCGTCGGGCCGCCGCGTACGTCCGCGCCCCCGCCGGAGCCGCCCCAGCGCCTGGTGCCCGGCCGGCCCGGGACGGCGGGGTCCGGACTGGTCCCGCACGCGCGGGTCGCTCCGGACGCCTCCGCACCCCCCTTCCCGCCCCCCGCCGCCGTCCCCCCGCCCCCGCCGCCTCCCCCCGCTCCGCCCCGCCCGGGGGACGCCCCCGTACCGCCGGCGGCCCAGCGCGGGGCCGTGGATCCGCGGGTGGCCGGGGTGACCAGCTACGCGCGGGGTGACGTGGCCGTGCCGCCCGTCGAGGGCGGCCGGTGGGTGACGCCGCCCGGCGAACCCCCGCGGCCCCCGCGAGATCCGCGGCCCGCGGTCCGGCACCTCGGGGACCGGGCCCCCACCTACGCCGCCGAGCCCACCGCCCTCCCCGACGCCGACCCGGCCGCCCTCGGCCACCTGACCCCCGACACCGTCCTGGAGGGCGCCCGTTACGGCGGGTACACCCTGCGCGCCGCCTCCGTGCGCGGGGACTCCGCCCGGTTCCGGGGCGAGGCCCGCCGGGACTTCCTGCTCACCGCCCGCTTCGGCGCCGCCGATACGGGCGTGCTCCTCGTGGTGCTGGCCGGCGGCGACCGCTCCGCTCCCGGCGCCCGCGAGGCCGCCGCCGAACTGGGCCACTGCGTCGCCGCGGCCGTCGGCCGCAGCCGCGAGCGGCTGGCCGACGACGTCCGGGCGGGCCGCCGCGAAGCCCTGCTCTCCGGCCTCCAGCGCCTCACCGACCGGGGGTACGGCCGCCTGCGGGCCCGCGCCGCCGAGCTCGGGCTCGCCGAGGAGGCGTACACCGCCGGGCTGCGCGGCCTCCTCCTCCCCCTGGACCCCGCCTGCCCCCACCGGGTGTGCTTCGGCGCGGGCGCGGGCGGCCTCTTCCGGCTCCGCACGGGCCGCTGGCAGGACCTGGAGGCCGACGAGCCCGGCGCCGGCGGGTTCCGCTTCCGCGCCTCCGTGGCCCGCCCGGGGGACACCCTGCTGCTCTGTTCCGGCGGCCTCGCCGAGCCGATGCGCGAGGAGGACCTGCTCCCGGACGAGCTCGCCGCCCGCTGGTCGCAGGGCGAGCCCCCGGGTCTCGCGCCCTTCCTCGCGGACACCCAGCTCCGCCTCAAGGGGTACGCGGACGACCGGACGGCGGCCGCGGTCTGGGAGGCGTAACCGCGCGGAACGTGCGTGGATGGTCCCGGAGCACCCGGCACCGAAGCAGAAGGGGCGACCCTCCATGGCCAAGCAGAACGTCGCGGAGCAGTTCGTCGACATCCTCGTGCGCGCCGGCGTGCGCCGGATGTACGGGGTCGTCGGCGACAGCCTGAACCCGGTGGTCGACGCCATCCGCCGCACCGACGGCATCGACTGGATCCAGGTCCGCCACGAGGAGACGGCCGCCTTCGCGGCCGGCGCAGAGGCCCAGATCACCGGCCGCCTCGCCGCCTGCGCGGGCTCCTGCGGGCCCGGCAACCTCCACTTGATCAACGGCCTGTACGACGCCCAGCGCTCCATGGCCCCCGTCCTCGCCCTGGCCTCCCACATCCCCTCCAGCGAGATCGGCCTCGCCTACTTCCAGGAGACCCACCCCGATCGGCTGTTCCGAGACTGCAGCCACTACAGCGAGCTCATCTCCAACCCGAAGCAGATGCCCCGGCTGCTCCAGACCGCCGTCCAGCACGCCATCGGACGCAGCGGTGTCAGCGTCGTCGCGCTGCCCGGGGACGTGGCCTCCCAACCGGCCCCCGAGAAGGCGGTGCAGCACGCCCTGGTCACGGCCCGGCCCACCGTGCGGCCGGGCGACGCGGAGATCGACAAGCTGGTCCGGCTCGTGGACGAGGCCGAGCGGGTCACCCTCTTCTGCGGCAGCGGCACCGCCGGGGCGCACGCCGAGGTGATGGAGTTCGCGGGCCGGGTCAAGGCCCCCGTCGGCCACGCCCTGCGCGGCAAGGAGTGGATCCAGTACGACAATCCGTACGACGTCGGGATGAGCGGGCTGCTCGGCTACGGCGCGGCCTACGAGGCCACCCACGAGTGCGATCTGCTGATCCTGCTCGGCACCGACTTCCCGTACAACGCCTTCCTCCCCGACGACGTGAAGATCGTCCAGGTCGACATCCGCCCCGAACACCTCGGCCGCCGCTCCCAGTTGGACCTCGGCGTGTGGGGTGACGTACGGGAGACCCTGCGCGCCCTGAACACGCGGGTGCGGACCAAGACGGACCGCCGCTTCCTGGACCGGATGCTGAAGAAGCACGCCGACGCCCTGGAGGGGGTGGTGAAGGCGTACACCCGCAAGGTGGAGAAGCACACCCCGATCCACCCCGAGTACGTGGCCTCCGTACTCGACGAACTCGCCGACGAGGACGCGGTGTTCACCGTCGATACGGGCATGTGCAACGTCTGGGCGGCGCGCTATCTTTCCCCGAACGGCAAGCGGCGCATCATCGGTTCCTTCAGCCACGGCTCCATGGCCAACGCCCTCCCGCAGGCCATCGGGGCGCAGTTCACCGACCGGAGCCGTCAAGTGGTGTCCATGTCGGGTGACGGCGGCTTCTCCATGCTGATGGGGGATTTCCTCACCCTGGTGCAGTACGACCTGCCCGTCAAAGTGGTCCTCTTCAACAACTCGTCGCTGGGCATGGTCGAGTTGGAAATGTTGGTTTCCGGCCTTCCCTCCTTCGGAACGGCGAACCACAACCCGGACTTCGCCGCCGTCGCCCGGGCGGCGGGTGCCTACGGGGTCCGCGTCGAGAAGCCCAAGCAGCTGGCGGGGGCCCTGAAGGACGCTTTCCGGCACAAGGGCCCTGCGCTGGTGGATGTGGTGACCGATCCCAACGCCCTGTCCATCCCACCGAAGATCAGTGCCGACATGGTGACCGGTTTCGCCCTGTCGGCCAGCAAGATCGTGCTGGACGGCGGTGTGGGCCGGATGCTCCAGATGGCTCGGTCCAACCTGCGCAACGTGCCCCGCCCCTGACGCCGACCGCTGCGAACGCCCGCGCCCCCTGGGAGCGGGCGTTCGCCGCGGCGCGTGCTAGAGCTGACCGCCCTTGACGGCGTCGAGGAAGACGCCCCAGGACGGGTTGCCGAACGCGACGGCGGGCCCGTCGATCAGCTTCGAGTCGCGGACCGGTACGAGTCCCGGAAGCTGCCCGGCGGCAGTCTCTACGCAGTTTCCGCCGTCGCTGCTGTAGCTGGACTTGGTCCACGTGAGGGGGCGGCCTGAGGTGCTGGCGATACTGATCATCTGTGCTCCTGCTTGATTCTTGCGGTGAGGTCGGCCGACCTGTCGAAGGGAAGCGCGTGGGCCCGTAGAGCATCGAACGCGGCGCCGTACACCGACACATCGGCGGCGTCTTCAACGTACAGCGCGTTCGCCAGGTGCTCCACGTGCACCACGTCAAGGTCGGCGGACTCAGGAAAGCCCAGCACGGTGAAGGAGCCCGCCGTTCCGGGGTGCAACGGAGCATCGAGCGGGAGGATCTGTATGGAGACATGCGGCAGATCCATGAGATCGAGTAGGCGCTGACACTGGTCTCGCATGACCGAGGGGTCCCCGGCCTTCGGCCGTAGAGCCGCCTCGTGGATGATCGCCCAGACCTCCAGCGGCGCCGGGCGCGACAGCACGGCTTGACGCGCCTGCCGCACTTCGACGAGTGCGTTCACCTGATCGGGGGTGGACCCGAGGTTGATCGCTGAGATCGAGGCGCGGGCGTAGGCGGCTGTTTGCAGGAGGCCGGGGATCAGGAGCGTCTGGTAGCTGCGGAGGTTCTTCGCGTCAGCCTCCAGACTGATCAGCTCGGCGTAGGCCGGCGAGATGATGTCCTTGTACGTCTGCCACCAACCGCGACGGCTGCCGTGCCGAGCCAGGGCGTGAAGGACGTCGCGCTTGGCCGGGTCGTCTACGCCGTAAACGTCGAGGAGCGTGTCGAGGACGCCGGGCTTGATCCCGAGCCGACCGCCTTCGATGCGCGACAAGCGCGGCTGGTCGAGATCCCCGGCCTGCCGTTCCGCTGCTTGACGCTCGTTCACCTGACGGACGACATCCGCACCCTTCAATGCTGACCGCTCCCGCAGGCTTCTCAGCTCCGCGCCAAGCCGGCGTTGACGTACGGAGGGTGCTGCCATGCCCTCCACCTCACTTCCCCCGCCAGCCCCCGTCCCCCCCGCCGGGTGCGACGTCTGCGGAGCGCTCATCAAGCAGTGGCGCGAGCTGAAGAACCCGCGCGGGCCGGAGTTCAATCCGTCCCGGGCGTCGGACGTGGCCGTCGAGATCCGGCGGCATCCCCACTGAGAGGATCGGCCGTCCATGGCGGGATACCGGTATGACGATCAGTTCATGACGAGCTGAAGGCGGCTGCCGCAGCGGGGATGGCGGAAGAGCGCGACGAGATCGACTGGCTGGAGGACACCGTCGAGGTCGTCGGGTCGCTCGCATGGCACATGCGGCAACGACTGGACGACACGTCCTCATAGACCCACCGCCGGCTGCGAGGCGGTCGGCTGGTGGAGGGGCGGCAGGGCTCGCGCCGTTGGTGAGGTCGGCGTGCGCGGACCCTGCCCGCTCCTGTACACCGCCACAGGCGGTACGAAACAATCTCTTGGGTTCTCTGACGAGGAGATCTACATGGGCAAGCACAACGGACCACCCGCGGACAAGCCGTGGACCCCGCCTACGACGCCGTCCAGCCCCGACGGCAACCGCCCGGCCCCGCAGCCCTCTTCGCCGCCTCCGGGCAAGAAGTGAACCGGGAAATCTGCCGCGAGGCCCTGGTCGCCGGCGGGTTACTTCGCGAGCCGTGGCTGGAGAAAGCCTTCGACGCGGTCGACCGAGAGGCCTTCGTCCCGCAGGGCGTGTGGCTTCCCGTGCAAAACGATGACGGACTCTGGCAATTCATCGACCGGAATGAGGAAGTCGCAGCCTGGAGTCGTGCGGTCTGGAACCCGTACCAGTCGGTGGTCACGCAATTGGACAACGGCGGCACGGCGCCGGGGCCGAGCGCGGGCGACTTCACGTCGTCGGTGTCCGCCCTCGACGTCGTCATGCGCAAGCTCCGGCACCTGGACCTGACGCCCCGGTCCCGCGTGCTGGAGATCGGCTACGGCTCCGGCTATCACACGGCGCTGCTCTGCGAACGCGTCGGCCCGGAAAGGGTGACAGCCGTCGAGGTGGACGGGGAACTGGCCCGCACCGGCGCCGCGAACCTGAAGACTGCGGGCTACGACCCGGAACTGATCGTCGGCGACGGCCTCGAAGGCGCTCCCGGAAGGGGTGCGTTCGAGCGGATCATCAACACGGCATCGCTCCGGCACGTGCCGCGAGCATGGCTTGAACAGTCCACGGGCAACGGGGTGATCCTGACGCCGTTCGGCACGGCCTACAGCAACGCGGGGCTTCTGCGGCTCCGGGTGGACCGCGCCGGAGGAACGGCTCAGGGCTGCTTCGTCGGCGCGTCCTCGTACATGTGGATCCGCTCGGAGCGGCCGACGGTCGACCTGCGTCTCCCCGACACGTCGACCGCGCGACGATCCCCGGTCGACCCCGCCCAGGTCCTGGAGGGGGGTTATCTCCAGGATTTCGCGCTGGGCCTCCATGTCCCCGATGTCTCCTACTCACACCGTGGGGAGGGCGCCGCCAGGCAAGTGCAGTTCGTCGACGAAGCCGGCACGTCGGCCACGATCGTCAATTACGACGGCTGGTGGGAAGAGGGCGCGGTCCGCTCGTGGGGTCCACGCGATCTCTGGGCGGAGGTGACGGCGGCTTACGCCTGGTACGAAATCAAGGGCCGGCCGCACATCACCCGGTTCGGCATTACCGTGGACAGTGCGGGCCAGCGCGCCTGGCTCGACGGGCCGCACCAGATTCTCGGGCAGTAGTCCGGGCAAGAGCCCCGTCCCGACCGGAGCCGTCAAGTGGTGTCCATGTCGGGTGACGGCGGTTTCTCCATGCTGGTGGGAGATTTCCTCACCCTGGTGCAGTACGACCTGCCCGTCAAAGTGGTCCTCTTCACCAACTCATCCCTCGTCATGGTTGAGTTGGGAATGTTGGTTTCCGGCCTTCCTTCTTCGAAGACCAGTGCCGACATGGTGACCGGTTTCGCCCTGTCGGCCAGCAAGATCGTGCTGGACGGCGGTGTGGGCCGAATGATCCAGATGGCTCGATCCAACCCTGCGCAACGTCCCCCGCCCCGGAGCGCGCAGGAGTGCGGACCGCCCCGGGGGGCATGCATCCCGTAGGCCTGTTCGAGCACGACGGAACGCGGGAGGGGCATCGCCGTGCGAGTGGGGGCGAATACCGGGAAGCCGTGGAGAAGGGGAAGCCCGGTGCAGTACGAGCCGTCCGCCGGGGGCGGGACCGCGAGGGCGGGTACGACCGAGATCAGGCGCAGCGTGCGCCGGGCCGACCTGAAGGCGGTGGGTGAGGTCCGCCGGGCGCTGCGCGAGCTGATGCGCCACCGCTGCCGGGCCGATACCGCCGACGTGGCCGAACTGCTGATCACCGAGCTCGTGACGAACGCCCTGGTCCATACCGAGCAGGGTGCGGAAGTGTCCGTGCGCCTGGCCCCCACCCGCTTACGGGTGGAGGTCCGCGACTTCAACGCCCGCCGCCTCACCCCGTACGGCACGTCCGCCGACGACGGTACGCACGGCCGGGGGCTGTTCCTGGTACAGGAGCTGGCCGACACCTGGGGCGTGGATCCGCTCGTGCCGGGCCGCGGCAAGGTGGTCTGGTTCGAACTGGCGGCGGCGGCCCCGGCCTGACGCCGGACGCCGGACGCGCCACAGCGGGGCGCCCGGCGCCCCGCTGCGGCAGGTGGTGCGGTGTGCGGCGGTCCGGTGTCAGCCGAACTGCTGCTCCAGGTCCTTCAGTTTGCGCTCCAGTGAGTCGAGCCGGGGAAGGGTCTGGGTGTCGTCCTCGGCGGTGAGGTCCACCGTCCGGGGGCCGGACGGATCAGGTGCGTCGCTTCCGTTCGCGTTCGCGTTCGCGTTCACGGCTTGCAGGGAGGGCCTTCGGCGCAAGGGCAGCTGTCCCGGTTCCGATATGGCCGGCTCCGTGCCGACCGGCGCGGAGCCCGAGCCGGGGGCCAGCCCCGGTACGTCGACCTGACGCGCCCGGGCCCGCCCGAACGCCCTGTTCTGCCGGCCCAGCGCCTTGATGTGGGCGCGGTCCAGGCGGTGTTGCTCCCGCCTGCGGTGCCGGTCGTTCTCCTTCTCCTTCTTGTCCTCGCGCACCTCGTCCACCGCCTCGTCGAGGGTGCGTACGCCCTCCAGCAGCATCAGTGACCAGGCGCCGAAGGTCTCCCGGGGGGCGCGCAGCCAGCGGACCATCCGGATCTGCGGCAACGGCCGCGGGATCAGGCCCTGTTCGCGCAGCGCCGCCCGGCGGGTCTGCTTGAGGGCGCGGTCGAAGAGCACGGCCGCCGAGAGCGACATCCCGGCGAAGAACTGCGGAGCCCCGTCGTGTCCCGAACCCCTGGGCGCGTGCACCCAGTTGAACCAGGCCGCCGCGCCCGCGAACAGCCAGACCAGCATGCGCGAGCCGAGCGCCGCGTCACCGTGGCTGGCTTCGCGGACGGCGAGGACCGAGCAGAACATGGCCGCGCCGTCGAGGCCGAAGGGGACCAGGTACTCCCAGCCTCCGGAGAGGTTCAGGTTCTGCCGGCCGAAGCCGACCAGCCCGTGGAAGGAGAGCGCGGCGGCCACCGCCGCGCAGCAGAAGAGCAGGACGTACGAAGCGGTCCCGTAGACGGCTTCCTTGCGCCGCCTGCGTTCCTCGCTGCGTTCCCAGCTGTCCTCGGCCGCGGCGGCCTTCTCGCTCTCCCGCTTGCCACGGGCCAGCACCGCCACTGCCGCAAGTACGCCCAGGATCAGCAGGCCGCCGGGCAGCAGCCAGTCCAGCGATATGTCGGTCAGTCTCATGCGGTGTCCCTTGCCTCGCGTATGCGGCTTTCCGGGCGCCATAGTGGCGCAGCGGGTCAGGGGTGCACGCGGGTTTCGGGACAAGACGACGCCATCGGGGGGCGCGGCCCGTCGGATAGGGCGTTGCGAATCGAACGGACTGCCGTGTCAGCTGAGTTGCGTTCGAATCGACTTCACCCGTGCGGGTGGGTTCAGGCGGCGGCGGCCGTTGCCGTGAGCCGGGCGACCCGGTCGGTGTCGCAGGTACGTGGGCACGTCGTGCAGGTGTCCTCGGGGCGGATCGTGTAGAAGAAGCAGCAGCCGGCCCGGTCGCGGGTCGTCAGCCGCGCCCCGCCGGGGCCGCCGAGGGCGCGGAAGCCCGCGCCGCCGGTGTACGGGGCGTTCGTGCCCGGCAGCAGCAGGTCCAGCTCGCGCACGGCCCGCTCCTCCTCGCCGAGCAGGCTCCCGGCGTACCAGAGGCCCTCGACGACCTCGTCGGTGGCCAGGGCCCAGCGCGCCCGCGGGCCGCGCCGCAGCCGGGGGCCGAAGCCGTCCAGCAGGGGTCCGAGGTGCCGGGCCACGGCGGCCCGCACCTCCTCGCGCAGCGCCTCCTCGCCGGGCACGACCCGGGCCCCGGGGAGGGCGGCCGCCGGGTCGTCCGGCAGGCAGGCGAAGCCGTCGGCGCGTACGGCCATCCGGCCCGAGGTCCGGTGGTAGGACACGGCCTCCACCGGGAGCCGGGGCACCCGGCGCGCCAGGAACCAGGGGACCGTGACGGCCAGGCAGGCGGCCCAGGCGTACCGGTGCAGCCCGAAGCCGGCCACCACGTCCGGCCGCGCCGGGCGGCCGTAGTCGCGCAGCACCTGCGCCTCGTCCCAGGCGAGGTAGGCGTCGAGGGCTGCGCCACCGGCCGCGAGCTCGTCCGCGCCGACCCACCCCGCGCCACGGGGGCGCGCCTCGCGCGCCCCGAGCTCTTCGATCCGCAGGCCGGGACAGACCGCAGCCAGGCGCCCGTACGCCTCCGCCAGCGGCGAGCCGGCCGGGGTGGGGGCGGCCGGGGCGGGGGCGGGCGGGGACAGGACGTCAACAGCCGAACCGGACATGGCGGACCACCGCATCGTCGATCGAGAGAAGGTAAGCCTTACCTTAACGGATCATCGCGGTTCCGTAACCCTCACCCCCTCACCCCGCCGTCTCCACGAGGCCGTCCGGGCCGTCACCTATCCTCGGTACCGGTCGAGACCTGGAGGAGGACCGAGTGCACGAAGCGGCCCACACCCCGGTGTCCGAGGAGCCGTGGGACGGAGCTGCCCCGGCGAAACCGCTGGTGCCGGCCCAGAAGGTGCTGCGCCACTCGGTGCGCGGACAGGTCCTGGACGCGCTGCGCGCCGCCCTCGTCGACGGGGAGCTGGCCCCCGGCGAGATCTACTCCGGACCCGCGCTGGGCGAGCGGTTCGGGGTCTCCGCGACCCCCGTGCGCGAGGCCATGCAGCAGCTGGCGCTGGAAGGCGCGGTGGAGTGCCTGCCCAACCGGGGCTTCCGCGTGCTTTCCCGCACCCCCCGGGCCCTGGCCGAGCTGGCCGAGGTACGGGCGCTGATCGAGGTGCCGGTGATGCTCCGGCTCGCCCGCGCCGTGCCCACCGCCACCTGGGAGGCCCTGCGCCCGGCCGCCCGCGCCACCGCCGAAGCGGCTACGGCGGGAGACCTGCCGGCCTACGCGGACGCCGACCGGGCCTTCCACCGCGCGGTGCTCTCCCTGGCGGACAACGGCCAGCTCGTCCGTACCGCCGAGGAGCTGCACCGCCGCGCCCAGTGGCCGCTGCCGGGCGCCCCGCGCGTGCGCCGCGCCGACCTGGTCGCCGATGCGGCCGAACACGCGGCCCTCCTGGAGGCGCTGATCGCCCGGGACCTCCCGGTGGTGGAGTCCCTCGTACGCGAACACTTCGCGGGCGGTGCCTGACCCGGCGGTCCCGTTACGCGGGGGCGGGGGCCAGCTGGTCGGCGAGCCAGGTGGGGATGCCGCCCAGCAGGTGGAACAGGCGGCGGGCCTCCGCGCGCAGCCGGGCGGCCTCCGGTTCCGGTTCGGCCTCGGCCAGGGCCGCCAGGGCGGGCGCCGTGCCGACCAGGAAGCCCAGGTCCTCTCGGATGCGCAGCGACTCCGCGAAGCCCTTGCGGGCCTCCGCCACCTCACCGTCGCGCAGGGCCAGCGCGGCCAGGTGCCGCCAGGTGAACGACAGCAGCAGGGTGTCCCCGTGCGTTTCCGCTCCCGCGTGGGCGCGGTGGTACGCCGGACGGGCCGCCTGCGGGTCGTCCGCCAGGTGTTCGGCGACCAGCCCCCGGCGGAAGTCCAGCAGCGGCCGGGCCCGCGAGCCGGGAGCCAGCAGCGCCGCCGCGCGCCCGAGCGCCGAGCGGGCCTCGTCGGCCCGGTCCCGTACCCCGAGCACGGTGGCCGCGTACGCCAGCTGGCCGCGCTCGCAGGCGGCCGCGCCGCGCTCGTGGTCGTCGCGGGCCACGGCCTCGGCCACCCGCAGGGCGTCCTCCGCCTCGGCCCAGCCCTGGCCGGTGAACAGGCACCGCTCCACCAGGAGCGCGGTGCGCTGTACGGCCGCCCCGGCGTCGTTCGCGTGCGGCGTCAGCAGGGCCGCCGCGTCGGTCCAACAGCCGCGCGAGCGCAGCCGCCATATCGCCCGCTGGAGGGGGTCGTCGCCCCCCGTGGATCCCGCACCGGACATGGCGGTATCCGCCACATTGCCCTCCCCGAAGCAACCAAGCAGCACGTCTTTGAGCCCTGGGGCGAAATGAGAGCACGGATCGGGTGCATCGGCCAAGGGGTCGGGTGAACTCTTTCACAAAGTCCGGACGGCGCGTCAGCGGGCCCCGGCCGGCCCCTCGGACGGGCCGTGCCTGATGGGAGGGGCGGGGGTCAGCTCATGCGCAGGGCCAGGAAGAAGTCGAGCTTGTCCTCCAGCCGGGAAAGGTCACGCCCCGTCAGCTGCTCGATTCGCCCGACCCGGTACCGCAGGGTGTTGACGTGGAGGTGCAGCCGGGTCGCGCACCGGGTCCAGGAGCCGTCGCAGTCGAGGAACGCCTCCAGGGTCGGGATGAGCTCCGCGCGGTGGCGGCGGTCGTAGTCCCGCAGCGGGTCCAGCAGCCGGGCCGTGAAGGCACGGCGCACGTCGTCCGGGACGAACGGCAGCAGCAGCACGTGCGAGGCGAGCTCGTGGTGGCCGGCGGCGCAGACCCGGCCCGGGCGGGCCGCGGCGACCCGGCGGGCGTGCCTGGCCTCCTCCAGCGCCCCGCGCAGCCCCTCGGCGGAGTGCACGGACGCGCTGACGCCGAGGGTGAGCCGCCCGTCGTCGGCCAGACCGGCCGCCAGGGGTTCGCGTACGGCCGCCAGCAGGGCGTCGGCGTGCAGGGGGGAGGCGGGGCCCTTGTCCTCCCCGGCGTCGCCCGTGAGGGCGGCCAGCGGGACGAGGGCGATGGCCTCGTCCCCGGCGTGCGCGACCGCGATCCGGTCGGACGGTTCGGGTCCGGCCATCGACGGGTCGACCAGGATCTCCTCCAGCAGCGACTGGGCCACCGGGCCGCCGGGGACGTCCCCGCCCTCCCAGTCCACCCGGGCCACCACGACCTGCCAGTGCGGGGCCGTGCCCAGTCCGGGGAGCAGGACCGGCGCGGCCACCCGCAGCCGGGCGGCGATCTCGGCCGGCGGGGCGCCCGTCTGGACCAGTTCGAGGATCTCCTGGGCGAGCCGGCGGCGCACCGTACGGGCGGCGTCGCGGCGCTCCCGCTCGACGGCGATCAGCTGGGTGACGCCCTGGAGCAGGTCCAGGCGCTCGGCGGGCCAGTCGCCCGCGTCCGCCTCGACGGCCAGCAGCCAGTCCGAGAGCACGCTCTCGCGCACGTCCCGGACGGCGGGGCCCGGACCGCGGCCGTGGCCCCTGATCGGGAACAGGGAGTAGGTAATACCCTGGATGGACATCCGGTGCGGGCCCCTGCGGCCGGTCCGGACCGTCGCCAGGTGTTCGCTCGCCAGCGCCGCGCACACGCCCGGCGCCAGTGGTTCACCCGCTCCGGCGATCTGCCGGCCGGTCGGCGAGAGCACCCAGGCCCGCAGATCGAGGTCCGTGGTGAGCAGATCCAGCACCACATCGGGTCCGCCCCCGGCGGGACCGGAGGTCATCAGACGCCGGTGGCGGTCGACGACGGCCGCGAGGTCGCCCGCGCGCTCCCCGGAGACCTGCCGCACCACGTACTCCGTGATGGTCGCGAACGCGACGTTTTCGTTCACGACGAACAGCGGGAGCCGGTTGCGCAGACAGGCCGAGACCAGGTCGTCCGGGATGTCCCCGAGCTCGGCCTCGCCCGCCGCGAGGCCCGCGACGCCCGCGCTGGCGAGGATTCGTACGAACGGCTCGGAGTCGGCTGGATTTCTTCGCCAGGCCAGGCCGGTGAGCACCAGTTCGCCTCCGGAGAGATATCGGCTGGGATCACGTAGGTCGGTCGTCATGACCCCGCGGACCGTCCGGTCGAGTTCTTCCTCGCCGCCCAGCAGCCGCAGCCCCAGCGCCTCGGTTTCCAGCAGTGCGCGCAGCCGCATGATGTCGCCGCCGATCTGTCTCGATGTTGCCGTTGGAAAACGGGCAGGTCGTCGCATCCTGCCTTTCATACGAATCTACAAGACGAGGGAGGTCGTCAGCCAACTCCTTCATGGTTTCGGTGACTGCACCCGGGGGACGCGCGGCTTGTGTACTGACTCCACACCGCGTTAACAGCACATGAACGACCAGTCGGGGGCTCGGGCATCTGGCTCGAAGTGAACGACACGAAGAGGAAGAGGGCCGTCATGGACTTCCTTCGCCCCGCAGGCTGGGAGGAGGCGCTCGCCGCCAAGGCCGAGTTCCCCACCGCTGTGCCGATCGCCGGTGGTACCGACGTCATGGTCGAGATCAACTTCGACCACCGCAGGCCCGAGTACCTCCTGGACCTGAACCGCATCGCCCCGCTGCGCGAGTGGGAGACCGGGGAGGACGTCGTCCGCCTCGGCGCCTGCGTCACGTACACGCAGATCATGGAGAACCTCCGTACGGAGCTGCCCGGTCTCGCGCTCGCCTCGCACACGGTCGCGTCCCCGCAGATCCGCAACCGCGGCGGCGTCGGCGGCAACCTCGGCTGCGCCTCACCGGCCGGTGACTCCCACCCCGCCCTGCTCGCGGCGGGCGCGGAGGTCGAGGTGGAGTCCGTACGCGGGACCCGCATGATCCCCATCGACGCGTTCTACACCGGTGTGAAGCGCAACGCGCTGGCCGCGGACGAGCTGATCAAGGCCGTCCACGTACGGAAGGCGGACGGCCCCCAGCAGTTCTCCAAGGTCGGCTCCCGCAACGCGATGGTCATCGCGGTGTGCGCCTTCGGCCTGGCCCTGCACCCGGCCACCCGCACGGTCCGCACCGGCATCGGGTCGGCCGCGCCGACTCCGATCCGGGCCAAGGCCGCCGAGGAGTTCCTGAACGCCGCGCTCGACGAGGGCGGGTTCTGGGAGTCCGGGCGGGTCGTCACCCCGTCGGTCGTCAAGCAGTTCGGCGCCCTCGCCTCCGGCGCGGCCAACCCGATCGACGACGTGCGCGGCACGGCGGAGTACCGCCGGCACGCGATCGGCATCCTGGCCCGCCGCCAGCTCGTCTGGACGTGGGAGCAGTACCGCGCCGCCGGCTCCGGCCGCCCGCTCGAAGGAGCTGCGTGATCATGCGCGTCACATTCACCGTCAACGGCCGGCAGCTGGAAGCGGACGACGTCTGGGAGGGCGAGTCGCTCCTCTACGTCCTGCGCGAGCGGCTGGGCCTGCCGGGTTCGAAGAACGCCTGTGAACAGGGCGAATGCGGTTCCTGCACGGTCCGTCTCGACGGCGTGCCGGTCTGCTCCTGTCTGGTCGCGGCCGGGCAGGTGGAGGGCCGCGACGTCGTCACCGTCGAGGGTCTGGCCGCGTTCTCCAGGCGGCGCGAGGAGCACGGCCACGGCGGTGCCTGCGGCAGCTGCGGGCCCGAGGGCGAGGGCGTGTCCCTGGACACGGCCAGGCAGTGGCGGGCCGCGCCCGCCGGGGACTCCCGGGCCGGGGAGGGCACTGCGCTCTCCGCCGTCCAGCAGGCGTTCCTCGACGCCGGTGCGGTGCAGTGCGGTTTCTGCACGCCGGGTCTGCTCATCCAGGCGGACGCCCTCCTGGAGGAGAACCCCGACCCGTCCGACCAGGACATCCGTGAGGCCCTGTCCGGCAACCTCTGCCGCTGCACGGGTTACGAGACGATCCTCGACGCGGTCCGCCTGGCGGCCGCCCGTCAGGGAGAGGCGGTCTGACATGGCTCGGAACACCCGCACCGCGCCCGCCGGTACGCCCGCGAAAGTCACCCAGCAGCACCCCAGGGGCGGCGTCGGCGAGTCCGTCCCGCGCCCGGACGGCACCCTGAAGGTGACCGGCGAGTTCGCGTACTCCTCGGACATGTGGCACGAGGACATGCTCTGGGGCCAGACCCTGCGCAGCACCGTCGCCCACGCCGAGATCGTCTCCATCGACGTCTCCGAGGCGCTCGCCCTGCCCGGCGTGTACGCGGTGCTGACGTACGACGACCTGCCGGCCGCGACGAAGCACTACGGCCTGGAGATCCAGGACACCCCCGTGCTGGCCCACGGCCGGGTCCGCCACCACGGCGAGCCGGTCGCCCTGGTGGCCGCCGACCACCCGGAGACCGCGCGCCGAGCGGCCGCCAAGATCAGGGTCGACTACCGCGAGCTGCCGCTCGTCACGGACGAGGCCTCCGCGCTCGCCCCCGACGCGCCGCTGATCCACGAGAACCGCACCGACCACCACATCGGCCACGTCCCGCACCCGAACATCGTGCACCGCCAGCCGATCGTCCGCGGCGACGTGGCGCGGGCCCGCGAGCGGGCCGACGTGATCGTCGAGGGCGACTACACCTTCGGCATGCAGGACCAGGCCTTCCTCGGCCCGGAGTCCGGTCTCGCCGTGCCCAGCGAGGACGGCGGTGTCGAGCTGTACGTCGCCACCCAGTGGCTGCACTCGGACCTCCGGCAGATCGCCCCCGTCCTCGGCCTGCCCAAGGAGAAGGTGCACATGACGCTCTCCGGCGTCGGCGGTGCCTTCGGCGGCCGCGAGGACCTCTCGATGCAGATCCACGCCTGCCTGCTGGCCCTGGTCACGCGGAAGCCCGTCAAGATCGTCTACAACCGGTTCGAGTCCTTCTTCGGCCACGTCCACCGCCACCCGGCGAAGCTCCACTACGAGCACGGCGCCACCAAGGACGGCAAGCTCACGCACATGAAGTGCAGGATCGTCCTGGACGGCGGCGCGTACGCGTCCGCCTCCCCGGCGGTCGTGGGCAACGCCTCCTCCCTCTCGGTGGGCCCCTACGTCCTGGACGACGTGGACATCGAGGCCATCGCGCTCTACACGAACAACCCGCCCTGCGGCGCCATGCGCGGCTTCGGCGCCGTCCAGGCCTGCTTCGCGTACGAGGCCCAGATGGACAAGCTCGCGGCGAAGCTCGGCATGGACCCGGTCGAGTTCCGCCGGCTGAACGCCATGGAGCGGGGCACGGTCATGCCCACCGGCCAGGTCGTGGACGCCCCCGCGCCGGTCGCCGAGCTGCTGCGCCGGGTCAAGGCCCGCCCGCTGCCGCCCGAGCGCCAGTGGGAGACGGCCGGCGAGGGCGCGGACATCCGCGCACTGCCGGGCGGCCTGTCGAACACCACCCACGGAGAGGGCGTCGTACGCGGCGTCGGCTACGCGGTCGGCATCAAGAACGTCGGCTTCTCCGAGGGCTTCGACGACTACTCGACCGCCCGCGTCCGGCTGGAGGCCGTCAACGGCGAGCCCGTCGCGATGGTCCACACGGCCATGGCGGAGGTCGGCCAGGGCGGCGTCACCGTCCACACCCAGATCGTCCGTACCGAGCTGGGCGTCACGCGGGTGACCCTCCACCCGGCCGACACCACGGTCGGCTCCGCCGGTTCCACGTCCGCCTCCCGGCAGACGTACATGACCGGCGGCGCGGTGAAGAACACCTGTGAGGCCGTCCGCGAGGCGCTCCTGGAGATCGGCCGGCGCAAGAACGGCTCGTACCACCCGGCGTGGAACACGGCCGAGCTGCTCCTGGAGGGCGGCAAGGTCGTCACCGACGGCGGCGAGGTCCTCGCGGACATCGCCGACCTCCTGGAGGACGAGGCCATCGACCTGGAGCTGGAGTTCCGGCACGCGCCGACCGAACCGTTCGACCCGGTCACCGGCCAGGGCAACGGCCACGTCCAGTACAGCTTCGCCGCGCACCGCGCGGTGGTCGAGGTGGACACCGAGCTGGGCCTGGTCAAGGTCGTCGAGCTGGCGACCGCCCAGGACGTCGGCAAGGCGGTGAACATGCTCTCCGTGGTCGGTCAGATCCAGGGTGGCACCACCCAGGGCCTGGGTGTCGCGATCATGGAGGAGATCATCGTGGACCCGAAGACCGCGAAGGTGCGCAACCCGTCCTTCACGGACTATCTGATCCCCACCATCCTCGACACGCCGACGATCCCGGTCGACGTCCTGGAACTCGCCGACCCGAAGGCCCCCTACGGCCTGCGCGGCGCGGGCGAGGCCCCGACCCTCTCGTCGACCCCGGCCGTCCTCGCGGCGATCCGGCAGGCGACGGGTCTGGAGCTCGACAAGACACCGATCCGTCCGGAAGCCCTCACCGGCATGCTCTGACCCGGACCCCCTGGATTTCCGGGCGGTGCGACACGGGAACGTCACACTTCCACTCGCACCGCCCGGAGCACGCAGTACCGCTCCGCTCGCGGTCCTCGCACCAACCGGCAGCACCCATGCCGGGCCACCCCCACGTAGAACCAGCGGTCACCACCGCTCTACCCGCAGTACACGCAGTGCACTTTTGCGTCGCCTCGGGCCGTCACCCCGGGTCGTGCAGCCAACGGAATTTCCCAAATCCCGCGTCTCCAATCTTCTTGCGGGTGCCCCTATGAACCTTGGGAGTTAGGCACCATGACCCAGTCCTCAGTGGAGCCCAAGACCAGTGCGGAAGAGGCCGGCGACGGCTCTCTGAACCCCGCCGGGCGTTCTTGGCTCGACCGGTACTTCCACATCACGCACAGAGGCTCCAACGTCGGCAACGAGGTCCGTGGCGGTATCACGACCTTCATGGCGATGGCGTACATCCTGCTGCTCAACCCGCTCCTCCTCTCCGGCAAGGACGTCGCCGGAGACACCATGAGCCAGAAGGCGCTGATCACCGCCACGGCCTTCGCCGCGGCGCTGACCACCCTGCTCATGGGCTTCATCGGCAAGGTCCCGCTGGCCCTGGCGGCCGGCCTGTCCGTCTCCGGCGTGCTGTCCTCACAGGTGGCGCCCCAGATGACCTGGCCGCAGGCCATGGGCATGTGCGTGATGTACGGCGTCGTGATCTGTCTCCTGGTCGTCACCGGCCTCCGCGAGATGATCATGAACGCGATCCCCCTCGCGCTCAAGCACGCCATCACCATGGGCATCGGCCTGTTCGTCGCCCTGATCGGCCTGGTCAAGGCCGGGTTCGTCGGCAAGGGCTCCGAGTTCGGCCCACCGGTCCAGCTCGGCTCCGTCGGTGAGCTCGCCGGCTGGCCCGTCGCGATCTTCTGCCTCACCCTGCTGACCATCTTCATGCTCCAGGCCCGCAAGGTCCCGGGCGCGATCCTGATCGGCATCGTCGGCGGCACCGTCGTCGCGGCCGTCCTGAACGCGGTCGCGGACATCGACCCGAAGGCCTGGAAGAGCGGGCCGCCGGAGCTGCCCGGCTCGGCCATCTCGATGCCCGACTTCTCGCTCTTCGGCAAGGTCGAGTTCGGCGGCTGGGGCGACGTCGGCATCATGACGGTCGGCATGATCGTCTTCACCCTGGTGCTCGCCGGCTTCTTCGACGCGATGGCCACCATCATCGGCGTCGGCACCGAGGCCAAGCTCGCCGACGACAAGGGCCGGATGCCGGGCCTGTCCAAGGCGCTGTTCATCGACGGCGCCGGTGGCGCCATCGGCGGCATCGCCGGCGGCTCCGGCCAGACGGTGTTCGTCGAGTCCGCCACCGGCGTCGGCGAGGGTGCCCGCACGGGCCTCGCCTCCGTCGTGACCGGCCTCTTCTTCGCCGCCTGCCTGTTCTTCACCCCGATCACGCAGATCGTCCCCAGCGAGGTCGCCTCCGCGGCGCTGGTGGTCATCGGCGCGATGATGATGCAGAACGCCCGCCACGTGGACTGGGCCGACACGGCGACGGCCATACCGGTCTTCCTGACCGTGGTGATCATGCCCTTCACGTACTCCATCACCCCCGGTGTCGCCGCCGGTGTGATCTCGTACGTGGCGATCAAGGTGGCCCAGGGCAAGGCCCGCGAGGTCGGGGCCTTCATGTGGGTCCTGACCGGTGTCTTCCTGGTCTTCTTCGCCCTGCACCCGATCGAGGGGTGGATGGGCGTGAAGTAGGCGGGGCGGTGAGCGGGGCCCTGCGTGGTTCCGGCGGAGTGTGGCCCGGGCCGGGCGTGGCCCGGGCCAGGTGTGGCTCGGGCCAGGTGTGGCCCGGGCCGGGCGTGACCCGGGCCGGGCCGTGAGCGCCGCCTGATCCCTTCGCGCGTCCGATACTGGAAACGACACGCCCCCGGAGGAAGGCCCGCACATGCTGGACATCGCCGAAGAACTCCACCGGTGGGTCGAGCAGGGACGCGACTTCGCCGTCGCCACGGTCGTGGCGGTCGGCGGCAGCGCGCCGCGCCAGCCGGGCGCGGCCCTCGCCGTCGACGGCGAGGGCACGGTCATCGGGTCGGTGTCCGGCGGATGCGTGGAGGGCGCGGTGTACGAGCTGTGCCGGCAGGCGCTCGAAGACGGCGAGAGCGTCCACGAGCGCTTCGGCTACAGCGACGACGACGCCTACGCCGTGGGCCTGACCTGCGGTGGGACCATCGACATCCTGGTGACCCCGGTCGGGGTGGACGCTGCGCAGCGGGGCGTGCTGGCCGGGGTACTGGCCGCCGCCGCCGACGGGCGGGCGGCCGCCGTGGCCCGGATCGCCACCGGCTCCGCGCCGCTGCTGGGCCGCGCCGTGGCCGTCCACGGCGACGGCTCCTTCACGGGGGGCTTCGGCGGCCACCCCGAGCTGGACCGCACGGTCGCCGGGGAGGCCCGCGCCCTGCTCGACGCCGGCCGGACCGGCGTGCTGGAGGTGGGCGCCGACGGCGGGCTGTGCGGAGAGCCGCTCACGGTGCTCGTGGAGTCCAGCGTCCCGCCCCCGCGGATGATCGTCTTCGGGGCCGTCGACTTCGCCGCCGCCCTGGTGCGGATCGGCACGTTCCTCGGGTACCGCGTCACGGTGTGTGACGCCCGGCCCGTCTTCGCCACGCAGAATCGTTTCCCCGAAGCGGACGCGGTCGTGGTCGACTGGCCCCACCGCTACCTGGAGGGCGAGGCCGCGGCCGGCCGCGTCGACGGCCGGACCGTCCTGTGCGTGCTAACCCACGACGCGAAGTTCGACGTACCGCTCCTCGCCCTCGCGCTGCGGCTCCCCGTCGCCTACGTCGGCGCCATGGGTTCCCGGCGCACCCACCTGGACCGCGACGAGCGCCTGCGCGCGGTCGGCGTGAGCGAGCGGGAGCTGGCCCGCCTGCGCTCCCCGATCGGCCTGGACCTCGGCGCCCGCTCCCCGGAGGAGACCGCGCTGTCCATCGCCGCCGAGATCGTCGCGAACCGCCGGGGCGGCACGGGCGTCTCCCTGACCGGCGCGCACACCCCGATCCACCACGACCCGTCCCAGACGGTGGTCAGCCGGATCGGCTCGGTCGCCTGAAGCGGGGGCACGCGCCCGTGCCCCCGCGCTGCCGATCCCGGCGCCCCGGCGTGTGGCGCCCTCAGGCGGGGAGGCCGATCCGGGCCGCCGCCATGCCGAAACCGGAACCCCACACCCCGGTGGACAGGGCGTCGCCGAGCCGGTGCAGGTCCTCCTCGCGGTAGCGGCGGCACTGCCGGTGCCAGTTGAGGATGCCCGACAGCCAGTCCTTCAGCTCCCCGACGTACGCGTCCAGCCCGGCGCGGGCCCCGGCGGACAGCTGCCAGTCCTCGTACAGCAGCGGCAGCTGTGTCGCGACGATGTGCTCGAACTCCTCGGTGCGCCGCGTCATCAGGTCGTGGCAGACGCGCAGGGCCTCCTCGTAGCCGATGTCGAAGAAGTTCCGGGTGACGAGGACGTAATTGTGCACCTCGCCCTCGACCTCCACCTCCTTCTGGTACGAGAACACGTCGTTGATCAGGCACGCCGTGTCGGCCGCCGCGTTCTCCAGCGAGCGGATGGTCCCCGACCGGTAGATCGCCTCGGGGATGCCCCGCCCGGCCTGGCCGAGACGGCACAGGTACATCGTCAGGTGCGAGCCGAAGGTGTGGCGGCGCGTCTCCGCGTAGTCCACCGGGTCGGGGATGCGGTTGCGGACCTGGTTGTCCACCTCCCACACCCAGCTCTCCAGCATCTCCACCAGCGTGGTCCGGAACTCGGCGCGGACCTGGGGGCTCATGTCCGCGGTGGTGCGCAGCCACAGGTCGGCGAGGGCGCGTTCCATCGCGGTGACCGGGAGCGCCTGCTCCGCGTGGTCGACCGGGATCATCATCACGAGCCGGGCCGTGGCCGCCTTGGCGGCCTGGAGGTTCTTGGCCTGGGCGAAGACCACCGGGTAGTAGTCGTCCCCGTACGTCCCCCAGGTCAGCCAGCACGCGTTCAGCAGCAGCGCCTCGGGCGTGGCGTCGGGGTCGATGCCGGCCGAGCAGAGCGCGAAGTCGTAGCCGCGCAGCCGCTGTTCGGTCCAGATCGCGGAACCGGGGTCGCCGGGCTGCGGGTCGAGCAGGCCCATGCGGCGCGCCCAGGCCACCGACCCCTCGCGGGCGTGGGCGTAGTGGGGGCTGAGGGAGAGGGGGAAGGGCATGTGGATGTCGGGGATGACGGAGGGGCCGGTGCGCTCGAACGGCACGTGCGTGAAGGAGCGGCGGCGCAGGTCCATCGAGCGCCGGTTGAAGAGGGAGCCCAGATCGAGCGCGGTGGTGCCGAGCCCGGTGGGTAGGAAGGGGAGGGTGAGGGGGGTGGTGCCCTTGGCCTCCTTGTTCATGTAGCGGCTGGAGACCATGTGCCACTCGTGGCCGCCGGACTGCCAGTCCTGCAGTCCCTTGGTGTAGGCGAGGACGGCCGCGATCTCGGCGGGGGTCATGGCGTGGTCGGCGAAGAGCTGGGGGAGTTCGGCGAGGGCGGTCTGCTCGAACTGCTGGAGGCGGGAGGTGAGCAGGTCGTTGGAGGCCTCGGCGGCCTCCTGGGTGGAGCAGCCGAGGAAGGTCTCCAGGACGAGGATGGCGTTGGAGAGCTCGCCCTCCTCGGCCACCTCGCGCTGGTAGGAGAAGATGTCGTTCCTGATGTGCACGGCGTCCGAGAACGCGTCGCGCAGCACCGCGAGCGGCCGCGAATGCGCCACGCGGGCCGGGACTTCGGCGGAGACGTACTCGATCAGTCCGGCCGACCAGGGGGCGCCGCCGACCTTGCGGCGCATCTCGATGTATTCGAGGGGGTTGGCGACCCGCCCGATGTTGATGTTGGCGAGCTCCCACATCGACTCGTTGAGGAGGTTCTCCGTCGACAGGGAGAACCGTTCCCGCCAGTCCATCGACATGGCCGGCACGGTCCGCGCCCAGAGGTCGGCGAGCCCCGCCTCCACGGGGTTGGTGGCCTCGGGGAACCCGGCGGCGAGGTCCATCGGCATGAAGGCGGCGAGCCGGTCGAGGTAGGCCTTGGCGCCGGTGCGGTCCTGGGAGCGCTTGTACATCTCCAGGAAGTGGTCGTCGAAGAAGAACACCCACACGTACCAGTCGGTGACCAGCGACAGCGCCTCGCTGTCGCAGTCGGGGTGCGTGTAGGAGCAGAGCAGCGCGTAGTCGTGCGAGTCGAGGTCCTTCTCCTCCCAGACGCCGGAACCTTCCAGCATCCCGAGGTCGCGCGCCCACGCCTTGGTGTGGACCCGCGCGCTCTCCAGGTGGGGGTTCAGTCGCGCCGGATAGGGCACGTAGAAATCCGGCAGTTGAAACGGCTGCGTCACGGCGGCGTGGGCCTTTCATCGAGACTGCGGCGACCGGCACTCGCGGCCCCCGCATGAGATCAGCACTGCCCTACCCACACCGCCGGTGGGATAAGGGGGAGTTCACTTCATCAGGTGACACACCCCCGGTTCGCCCCCACCACCCCCGAACACCGGCTAAGCCCCCGAACGCCGCCCGGCCCGACCCCTCGCAACGAGGGGCCGGGCCGGGCGGTGGTCCGGGCGGTTATTCCGCTTCGGCTTCGAGGTGGCCTTCCGTGGCCAGGTAGGCCTCGCGGAGGGATTCGAGGATCTGGGGGTCCGGCTTTTCCCACATGCCGCGGGATTCGGCTTCCAGGAGGCGTTCCGCGATGCCGTGCAGGGCCCAGGGGTTGGCTTCCTCCAGGAAGGCGCGGTTCACCGGGTCCAGGACGTAGGTTTCCGTCAGCTTGTCGTACATCCAGTCCGCGATCACGCCCGTCGTGGCGTCGTAGCCGAAGAGGTAGTCGACCGTCGCCGCCAGTTCGAAGGCGCCCTTGTAGCCGTGGCGGCGCATCGCCTCGATCCACTTCGGGTTGACCACGCGGGCGCGGAAGACGCGGCTGGTCTCCTCCACCAGGGTGCGGGTCTTGACCGTTTCGGGGCGCGTGGAGTCGCCGATGTAGGCCTCGGGAGCCGTGCCGCGCAGGGCGCGGACCGTGGCCACCATGCCGCCGTGGTACTGGAAGTAGTCGTCGGAGTCCGCGATGTCGTGCTCACGGGTGTCGGTGTTCTTCGCCGCCACCGTGATGCGCTTGTACGCCGACTCCATCTCGGCGCGGGCCGGGCGGCCCTCCAGGCCGCGGCCGTAGGCGTAACCGCCCCAGACCGTGTAGACCTCCGCCAGGTCGGCGTCGGTGCGCCAGTCGCGGGAGTCGATCAGCTGGAGGATGCCGGCGCCGTAGGTGCCCGGGCGGGAGCCGAAGATACGGGTCGTCGCGCGGCGTTCGTCACCGTGCTCGGCCAGGTCCGCCTGGGCGTGGGCACGCACGTAGTTGTCCGCGGCGGGCTCCTCCAGGGCGGCCGCCAGCCGGACCGCGTCGTCCAGCAGGCCGATGACGTGCGGGAAGGCGTCGCGGAAGAAGCCCGAGATACGGAGCGTCACGTCGATGCGGGGGCGGCCGAGTTCGGTGAGCGGGATCGCCTCGATGCCCGTGACGCGGCGCGAGGCCTCGTCCCAGACCGGGCGGACGCCGAGGAGGGCCAGGGCTTCCGCGATGTCGTCGCCCGCCGTGCGCATCGCGCTCGTGCCCCACAGGGAGAGGCCGACGGAGGCGGGCCATTCGCCGTCGTTGTCGGTGCGGTAGCGGGTGAGGAGGGAGTCCGCGAGGGCCTGGCCCGTCTCCCACGCCAGCCGGGAGGGGACGGCCTTCGGGTCGACCGAGTAGAAGTTGCGGCCGGTCGGCAGGACGTTGACCAGGCCGCGCAGCGGGGAGCCGGAGGGGCCCGCCGGTACGAAGTCGCCGTCCAGGGCCCGGACGACGTGCGCGATCTCGTCCGTGGTGCCCGCCAGGCGCGGGACGACCTCGCGGGCGGCAAAGGCGAGGACGTCCGCCACCGCCGCGGGGTGGCCGGCGGCGACGGAGGCGACCGCGTCCGCGGACCAGCCGGCGTCCTCCATCGCCCGGACCAGGGCGCGGGCCGTCTCCTCGACGGCGTCCGCCGAGGTGCGGGTGGGGGCCGACTCGTCCAGGCCGAGGGCCTCGCGCAGGCCCGGGAGGGCCGTCGTACCGCCCCAGATCTGGCGGGCCCGCAGGATCGCCAGGACCAGGTTGACGCGGGCCTCGCCGGTCGGGGCGCCGCCGAGGACGTGCAGGCCGTCGCGGATCTGCGCGTCCTTGACCTCGCACAGCCAGCCGTCGACGTGGAGGAGGAAGTCGTCGAAGCCCTCGTCGTCCGGGCGTTCTTCGAGGCCCAGGTCGTGGTGCAGCTTCGCCGCCTGGATCAGCGTCCAGATCTGCGCGCGGATCGCCGGCAGCTTCGCCGGGTCCATGGCGCTGATCTGCGCGTACTCGTCCAGGTGCTGTTCGAGCCGGGCGATGTCCCCGTACGACTCGGCGCGCGCCATCGGCGGCACCAGGTGGTCGACCAGGGTGGCGTGCACGCGGCGCTTGGCCTGCGTGCCCTCGCCCGGGTCGTTGACGAGGAAGGGGTAGATCAGGGGGAGGTCGCCGAGGGCGGCGTCCGGGGCGCAGGAGGCGGAGAGGCCGGCGTTCTTGCCGGGCAGCCATTCGAGGTTGCCGTGCTTGCCCAGGTGGATCATCGCGTCGGCGCCGAAGCCGCCGTCCTCCGCGCGCGCCTGGATCCAGCGGTACGCGGCCAGGTAGTGGTGCGAGGGCGGCAGGTCCGGATCGTGGTAGATCGCGATCGGGTTCTCGCCGAAGCCGCGCGGCGGCTGGATCAGGATCAGCAGGTTGCCGCGGCGCAGCGCCGCGAGGACGATGTCGCCCTCGGGGTTCGCCGAACGGTCCACGAACATGTTGCCGGGAGCCTCGCCCCAGTGCTCCTCGACGCTTTCGCGGAGCTCGGCGGGCAGTTCGGCGAACCAGCGGCGGTAGTCGGCCGCCGGGATGCGGACCGGGTTGCGGGCGAGCTGCTCCTCGGTCAGCCAGTCCTGGTCGTGGCCGCCCGCCTCGATCAGCGCGCGGATCAGCTCGTCGCCGTCGCCCGAGACGAGGCCGGGGATATCGGTCGCCGGGCCGAAGTCGTAGCCGCCCGCGATGAGGGTGCGCAGCAGCTCCACGGCGCTGGCCGGGGTGTCGAGGCCGACGGCGTTGCCGATGCGGGAGTGCTTGGTGGGGTACGCCGACAGGACGAGGGCGATCCGCTTGTCGCGGCGCTCGATGTGCCGCAGCCGGGCGTGGCGCACCGCGATGCCGGCGACGCGGGCGGCCCGCTCGGGGTCGGCGACGTAGGCGGGCAGGCCGTCCTCGTCGATCTCCTTGAAGGAGAACGGCACCGTGATCAGGCGGCCGTCGAACTCCGGGACCGCGACCTGGGTGGCGGCGTCGAGCGGCGAGAGGCCCTCGTCGTTCTCCTCCCAGGCGCCGCGGGAGCCGGTCAGGCACAGGGCCTGGAGGATCGGTACGCCGAGCGAGGCGAGGGCGCCCGCGTCCCAGGACTCGTCGTCCCCGCCCGCGGAGGCGGTGGCCGGGCGGGTGCCGCCGGCGGCCAGGACGGTGGTGATGAGCGCGTCGACGCCCGCCAGCTCGGCCAGCAGTTCCGGCTCCGGGGTGCGCAGGGAGGACACGTACAGCGGCAGGGGGCGGCCGCCCTTGGCCTCGATGGCCGCGCAGAGGGCGTGCACGAAGGCGGTGTTGCCGCTCATCTGGTGGGCGCGGTAGTAGAGCACCGCGACGCGCGGGCCCTCGGCCGACTCGGCGGCGGGGCGCTCCAGGTGGCCCCAGGTGGGGGAGGCGGCGGGGGGCTCGAAGCCGTGGCCGGTGAGGAGCACGGTGTCGGAGAGGAAGCGGGCCAGCTGGTCGAGGTTGGCGGGGCCGCCGTGCGCGAGGTAGGCGTGCGCCTCGGCCGCGATGCCGATGGGGACGGTGGAGGCCTCCATCAGCTGGGCGTCCGGGGCCTGTTCGCCGGTCAGCACCACGACCGGGCGGGTCTGGCCGGGGGCCAGGAGGACGTCGAGGCCCTCCTGCCAGGCGCGGAGGCCGCCGAGGAGGCGTACGACGACCAGCCCGACGCCGTCGAGGAGCCCGGGGAGGTCGTCGAGGGGGAGGCGGGAGGGGTTCGCGAACCGGTACGGGACGGGGCCGTCCGCGGCGGCGCGAGCGCTCAGCAGATCGGTGTCGGACGTCGACAGCAGCAGGATCATGCGGCGGCAGGCCTTCCTCGGGGTTTCCGCGCCCCGGGCAGTGAGGACGACGGGAGTTCCTGACTCACCCCGCCGATCGCTCCGCGGGGTTCACAGTGGCGGGACCGCGCCGGAATCGCACCGGGCTTCCTCCCATGTCGCCGTCCTCGGCGATGACGGGCCGAACGGCCCGTCGGAAGGTCATCCTAGGCGGCGTCGTCCCTGGCCGGGAGTGGGGGTGGCCCGCTCGGGCGGGAGCGCGGGGGACCTGCCCCGGGGGCCGCGCCGCGAAACGCCGACGGGGCGGCGGGAACCGTACGGGGGAGGGGGCTGCGGGGTGGGGAGGGTGGCGTCTGACACAGGCCGGGCGTGGGGAATCGTGGGTATGCTCGCGGCCATGCCCCAGCCCCCTTCCGTCACATCGCGGGACGAACCCGTCATACGGGACCGCGGTGACGCCTGCCCCGGCGCGCTGCGCCTGCACGCGGCGGACGACGGGTTCCTGGCGCGCGTCCGGATCCCCGGCGGGCTCCTCGACGGCCCGGCGGCGGTGGCGCTGGCCGACGCCGCCGACCGGCTCGGCGACGGCCACCTCGACCTCACCTCGCGCGGCAACGCGCAACTGCGCGGCCTCGGCGCGGCCTGCGGCGGGGAACTCGCCGCGCTGCTGGACCGGGCCGGGCTGCTCCCCGCGCCCTCGCACGAGCGCGTCCGCAACATCGTGGCCTCCCCGCTGACCGGCCTGGACCGCTCCGGCCTGCCCGATGTGTCGGCCTGGGTGCCGGAGCTGGACCGGCTGTTGTGCGCCGATCCGGCGGCGGCCGGGCTCTCCGGGCGCTTCCTGTTCGCCCTCGACGACGGGCGCGGCGACGTGGCCGCCCTCGCCGGAGACGTCGTCGTGGTCGCGCGCCCCGACGGCACGGCCCTGGTGTCCACCGCCGGCGCCCGGGAGGGCGTCCGCGTCGCGGCGGAGCATGCCCCCCGGGCCGCGCTGCTCGCCGCCCGCCACTTCCTCGACGCCGCCCGGTCGGCCGGTACGCGAGCCTGGCGGGTGAGCGAACTGCCCCCCGAACACGCCCTGGATACCAACGAGTTGGCGGGTCGGCTGGCCGCCGCCGGGATCACCGGCCGGGTCGCGGACGCGTCCGTGCCCCCGCCGGGTGACGGGCCCGAGCCGGGGCTGGTGCGCGGAGCGGACGGGCGGGCCGCGCTGTCCGTACTGGCCCCCCTCGGCCGGCTGAGCAGCGGCCAGTGGCGCACGCTGGCCCGAGCGGGCGGCCGCGCGGGGCTGCGGCTGACACCCTGGCGCGGGATCGTCGTCCCCGGACTGACCGGGCCCTCGGCCGCCCGCGCGCTCGCCGCCGCCGCCGACGCCGGCCTCGTCACCACCCCCGAAGACCCCTGGCGCTCCGTCACCGCCTGTACCGGGCGGCCCGGTTGCGCCAAGTCCCGGGCCGACGTACGCGCCGACGCGCTGGCCCTCGTACGGCGGACGCCCGGGCCGCTGCCCGTGCACTGGTCCGGATGCGAACGCCGCTGCGGGCATCCGCGCGCCGCCGCCTGGGTGGACCTCGTCGCCACCCCGGACGGCTACGAGGTCTCCGCGGCCGGCCGCGCCCCCGCGACCGTCCGGCACCCAGATCTGGCGGCGGCCCTGACGACCGCCCGCAGCACCACCCAGTGAAGAAATGAGCGAGTACACCGTGTTCGAGTACGAGAAGGACGGCGCCGCGATCTACCGGCAGTCCTTTGCCACGATCCGCGCCGAGGCGGACCTTTCCGGGCTGCCCGCCTCCGTCGCCCAGGTCGCGGTGCGCATGATTCACGCCTGCGGGATGACCGACCTGCCCGGGGACCTCGGCTACACCCCGGACGTCGTGCTGCGGGCGCGCGCCGCGCTGCGCGCGGGCGCGCCGGTCCTGTGCGACGTGCAGATGGTCGCCAGCGGCGTCACCCGCAAGCGGCTGCCCGCCGCCAACGAGGTGATCTGCACCCTCTCCGACCCGGCGGTGCCCGCGCTCGCCGCGAAGATGGGCACCACGCGCAGCGCCGCCGCCCTCGAAGTGTGGCGGGACCGGGGCCTGTTGGAGGGCTCGGTGATCGCCGTCGGCAACGCGCCCACCGCGCTGTTCCGGCTGCTGGAGATGATCGAGGAGGGCGCCCCGCGCCCGGCCGCCGTGATCGGCGTGCCCGTCGGCTTCATCGGCGCCGCCGAGTCCAAGGACGCGCTCGCCGCGCACCCCTCGGGCCTGGACCACCTGATCGTGCGCGGCCGGCGCGGTGGCAGCGCCATCGCGGCCGCCGCCGTCAACGCGATCGCGAGCGAGGAAGAATGAGCAAGCTGTACGGCGTCGGGCTCGGCCCCGGCGACCCCTCTCTGATGACCCTGCGGGCCGTCGAGGCCATCGCCGGAGCCGACGTGGTCGCCTACCACAGCGCCCGCCACGGCCGTTCCATCGCCCGCTCGATCGCCGCGAAGCACCTGCGCTCCGACCACATCGAGGAACCGCTGGTCTACCCGGTCACCACCGAGACCACCGACCACCCCGGCGGCTACCAGGGGGCGATGGAGGAGTTCTACGAGGCCGCCGCGGCCCGCCTCGCCGCGCACCTGGACGCCGGGCGCACCGTGGCCGTCCTCGCGGAGGGCGACCCGCTCTTCTACAGCTCGTACATGCACATGCACAAGCGGCTCGCCGACCGGTACCCGACCGAGGTGATCCCCGGCGTGACCTCCGTGAGCGCCGCCGCGGCCCGCCTCGGCACCCCGCTCGTCGAGGGCGAGGAGGTGCTGACGATCCTGCCCGGCACCCTGTCCGAGGAGGAGCTGACCGCACGCCTCGCCGCCACCGACTCGGCCGTCGTCATGAAGCTCGGCCGCACCTTCCCCGCCGTGCGGCGGGCGATGGAGGCCGCCGGGCGGCTGCCGGAGGCCCGTTACGTGGAGCGCGCCACCATGGAGGGCGAGCGCACCGGCCTCCTCGCGGACACCGACCCGGACAGCGTGCCGTACTTCGCCGTGGCCGTCGTGCCGAGCCGGACCGGCAACCCGGGCAGCGTGCCCTCCGGCCCCGGACAGGTCGCCGTCGTCGGCACCGGGCCCGCCGGGCCGCTGTGGCTGACCGCCGAGACGCGGCGGGCGCTGGCCGACGCGGAGGTGCTCGTCGGGTACACCACGTACCTGAACCGGGTGCCCGTACGGCCGGGCCAGGTGCGGCACGGCTCCGACAACAAGGTGGAGTCCGAGCGGGCCGAGTTCGCCCTCGACCTCGCCCGGCGCGGCCGGCGGGTGGCCGTGGTCTCCGGCGGTGACCCGGGCGTCTTCGCCATGGCCACCGCCGTCCTGGAGGTGGCCGCGCAGCCCGCGTACGCGGACGTGCCGGTACGGGTGCTGCCGGGGGTGACCGCCGCCAACGCGGCGGCGGCCGCGGCCGGGGCCCCGCTGGGCCACGACTACGCCACCGTCTCGCTGTCCGACCGGCTCAAGCCGTGGGAGGTCATCGCGGAGCGGCTGCGCGCCGCGGCCGCCGCCGACTTGGTGCTGGCCCTGTACAACCCGGGCTCGCGCAGCCGGACCTGGCAGGTGGAGCGGGCCAAGGAGCTGCTGCTGGAGCTGCGTTCGGCGCAGACGCCGGTGGTCGTCGCCCGGGACGTGGGCGGGCCGGAGCAGTCGGTGCGCGTCCTCACGCTGGGGGAGCTGGAGCCCGCCGAGGTCGACATGCGCACGATCCTGCTGGTCGGCTCCTCGCAGACGCGGGTCACCGAGCGGCCCGACGGGTCGCGGGTGACGTGGACCCCGCGCCGCTACGGCTGACGTCGCGGATGACGTGACCACGCGCCGCTAGGGCTGACCCTCAGGGCCGCGGGGGGTCAGCCCGCGCAGCCCGTCAGGACGTCGGCGCAGCCCTGTACCTCCCGGGGGTCCAGGGTGAGGAGCTGCCAGGAGACGACGCCGGCCGGGGGCGAGTCGTCCTGCTGCACGGGCTCGATGTGCGCGGACACCGCCGCCCCCGCCGGGAGGTTGAGCCGGGTGACCTCCCCGGCGGTGCAGGACACGTCGAACGAGCGGTCGCCCGCGCCGCCCTCCCGGGACAGAACGAGGGTGACGCGGGGGCGCTCCTCGCTGTCGCAGGCGACGTCGAAGCGGTACGGGCGCTCCCCGCCGGTCTCCAGGTTCTTCTCCAGCCCCTTGGCGAGGAAGGCGGTGCCGCGCATCGTCACCTTGCCGTTCCCCGTGCCCTTGCCGAGGACCTCGTCGGCCCGCTGGAGCGCGTCGTCGGGCTCCCACCCTCGGGGAGCCGCTTTCTCGCCGCAGCCGGTGACGAGCGCCGTGACGGCGAGGACCAGGGCGAAGCAGTGACGTATCCGCATTCCCTCAGCCTAGAGGGTGCGGAGGTCACTTCAGGGCCTGCGGGCGGAGGCGTCCGTCGTGGAGAGCCAGCGCAGGGCGGCCGGCACCGACGGGGCCTCGGTGACCCCCGCCGGAACCGGGGGGCGGCGTACGACGAGGACCGGGATCCCGGCCTCGCGGGCGGCGGTGAGCTTGGGGGCCGTCGCGGTGCCGCCGCTGTCCTTGGTGACCAGGACGTCGATGCGGTGCCGGGCGAGCAGTTCCCGCTCGTCGGCGAGGGTGAACGGGCCCCGCTCCAGCAGCACTTCCAGCCGCGGCGGCACCGGCCCGTCGGGCGGGTCCACCGAACGCACCAGGAACCAGGGCTCGGTGAGGTGCGCGAAGGTGTGCAGGCCCGTCCGGCCGGTGGTCAGGAAGACCCGGTCCGCGCCCCGCTCCGCCAGCAGCCCGGCCACCCCCTCCAGGGAGTCGGCGTGGAGCCAGTCGTCACCGGGGCTGGGCGTCCAGCCGGGGCGGCGCAGTGCCAGCAGCGGCACGCCGGTGAGCGCCCCGGCCCCGGCGGCGTGGAAGCTCATGCGCTCCGCGAAGGGGTGGGTGGCGTCCACGACGTGGGTGACGCCGTGGGCGGTGATCCAGCCGGCCAGCCCGGCGACGCCGCCGAAGCCGCCGATCCGGGTCTCGCCCGGGGGCGGCACCGGGGCCGCGACCCGGCCCGCGAGGGAGTTCGTCACCCGGTACGAGGGGTCGTGCTCCAGCGCCTCCGCCAGCCGGCGGGCCTCCGTGGTACCGCCCAGGATCAGGACGTGGGCGGGGGGCCGGGCCCGGGACGGGGGCTGGGAACGGGCCTGGTCAGCAGACATGCCGGTCGCGCTCGGGGGAGTACAGGTGGCTGTCGGGGAACTGCTCCGCGCCCAGCGTCCGGCCCACGATGATCACGGCGGTGCGCACCAGCCCGGCCGCCTTCACCTGCGGCGCGATGTCGGCCAGGGTGCCGCGCAGGATCAGCTCGTCGGGGCGGCTCGCCATCGCGACCACCGCCACCGGGCACTCGGCGCCGTAGTGCGGCAGCAGTTCGTCCACGACCCGCTCGACGTAACGCGTGGCCAGGTGGAGCACCAGCAGCGCCCCGCTGCGCCCGAGGGTGGCCAGGTCCTCGCCGGGCGGCATCGGCGTCGCCTGCTGGGCGATCCGGGTCAGGATCACGGTCTGGCCGACGGTGGGGACGGTCAGCTCCCGCTTGAGCGCGGCGGCCGCCGCGGCGAAGGCCGGTACGCCCGGGACCACCTCGTAGGGGATGCCCGCCGCGTCCAGGCGGCGCATCTGCTCGGCGACCGCGCTGAACACCGAGGGGTCGCCGGAGTGCAGCCGCGCCACGTCCTGGCCCGCCGCGTGGGCCCGTACGAACTCGGCGACGATCTCGTCCAGGTTCAGTCCGGCGGTGTCGACCAGGCGGGCGCCCGGCGGGCACTCGGCCAGCAGTTCGCGGGGGACCAGGCTGCCCGCGTACAGGCAGACGGGGGCGGCGGCCAGGGTCCGGGCACCGCGCACCGTGATCAGGTCGGCGGCGCCGGGGCCCGCTCCGATGAAGTACACGGTCATGACTGATCCTTCTCCTTGGTTACCGACCATTGGGTGACGGGCATCGCCGGCCGCCAGCCCGTGAAGCCGCCGACCGCCGTGGCGTGCGAGACGGCCAGCTTGACCAGGTCGCCGCCGAGGCGCCGGTAGCGCTCCGCGAGGACCGCCTCCGATTCCAGGGTGACGGTGTTGACGACGAGCCGGCCGCCCGGGGCCAGCGCCGACCAGGCGGCGTCGATCAGTCCGGGTGCGGTGAGGCCGCCGCCGATGAACACCGCGTCGGGGGCCGGGAGGCCGTCCAGGGCCGTGGGCGCCGCGCCGACGACCACGCGCAGGCCGGGGACGCCGAGTGCGGCGGCGTTACGGGCGATCCGGGCGGCGCGCTCCGGGACGCGCTCGACCGTCACGGCGCGGCAGGAGGGGTGCGTACGCATCCACTCGATGCCGATGGATCCGGAGCCGCCGCCGATGTCCCACAACAGCTCGCCGGGGGCCGGGGCGAGCGCGCACAGGGTCGCGGCGCGCACGTGCCGCTTGGTGAGCTGGCCGTCGTGCTCGTACGCGGCGTCGGGCAGGCCGGGCGTCGCGCCGAGCCGGGGCGCCGGGTGGGCGGGGTCGCGGCGGCAGTCGACGGCGACGACGTTGAGGGGATCGCCCGGCGGGTGCTCCCAGCGGGCGGCCGTGCCCTCGTACGCGTCCTCGTGCTCGGAGCCGAGCCGCTCCAGCACCCGCATCCGGCTCGGCCCGAAGCCGCGCTCGCACAGCAGGGCGGCGATCTCGGCCGGGCTGCCCGCGCCCGCGCTCAGCACCAGGACGCGCCGGCCCTCGTGCAGGGCGGCGGCGAGGCGGGCCACGGGGCGGCCGACCACGGTGACCACCTCGGTGTCCTCCACCGGCCAGCCCAGGCGGGCGCAGGCGTAGGAGACGGAGGAGGGGTGCGGGTGGATCCGCAGGGCGCCGGCGCCGAGCTCTTCGCAGAGGGCGCGGCCGATCCCGTAGAACATCGGGTCCCCGCTGGCCAGCACCGCGATGCGGCGGCCGGCGTGCTCGGCCATCAGCTTCGGGACGGCGGGGCGCAGCGGGCTCGGCCAGGCCACGCGCAGTCCGGCGCACGGGCCGGCCGGCAGCAGGTCCAGCTGCCGGGGCCCGCCGATGAGGACGTCGGCGCCGGACAGCGCCTCGCGGGCGGCGGCGGTGAGCCCGGCCCAGCCGTCGGCGCCGACGCCGACCACCGTGACGGGGGTGGGGGGTGCTGCGGAGCTCACGGTGGGTACCTCGGGATGCGGGCGGGAACGGGCGGCTCCGCAGCTTACCGCCGCCCCCGCCGGCGATCCCGGGCCGGGTGACCTGCGGGATCCCTGCGGGGTGGGGTGGGGGCTGGGGGCCTGTGGGGCGGGGGTTGGGGCGTGGGCACGGCCCCGGGCGGCCGGCGGGATACGGCGGTCTGGGCGGGGCGCCGGGGCGGGGCCTTTGTGGGCGTGGTGGGGCGGGGTTGGGCGCGGCCCGGCGGCGTGGGGGACTTAGTGGTCCGGGTCGGGCCGCGGGCCCGGGTCTGCGTGGGGCGGGAGCGGCGCCAGGTGATCGGCGGGGATGCGGGGAGCCCTGTTCCGGCGTGGCCCGGGGCCCCGTGCGGGCCCGGGGGTTCGCGCGGGTGGTGTGGGGCCCTGCCGGTGGGGGGTGGGGGCTGGGTAGGGTGGCGACGGGTGTGCCGTGGGCCGCACCTTCGTGTCGAGGGAGTCGAGGGAGTCGCCGTGACCGGCTGGAACGCCACGCACATCCCGGACCAGAGCGGCCGGACCGCCGTCGTGACCGGGGCCAACAGCGGCATCGGTTACGTCACCGCCCGCGAACTCGCCCGGCACGGCGCCGCCGTGACCCTGGCCTGCCGCAGCGCCGCGCGCGGCCGGGCCGCCGTGGTCCGGCTGCGCGCCGAAGTGCCAGGGGCCGAGGTGGAGTTCGCCCCGCTGGACCTGGCCGAGCTGGCCTCCGTACGGGAGTTCGCGCGTGCGTACGGGGCGCGGCACCCCCGCCTGGACCTCCTGATCAACAACGCCGGGGTGATGGCGCTGCCGTACGGGCGGACCGCCGACGGGTTCGAGACCCAGTTCGGCGTGAACCACCTCGGGCACTTCGCCCTGACCGGCCTGCTCCTGCCGCGGCTGCGGGCGGCCGGCCCCGGGGCCCGGATCGTGAACGTCTCCAGCGGCTTCCACGTCCTCGGCGACGTACGCCCCGAGGACCTGGACCCCGACCCGGCGCACGGCGCGGACGGCTACCGCCGCTGGACCGCGTACGGGCGCTCCAAGACGGCCAACCTGCTCTTCACCCACGAACTCGCCCGGCGCTTCACCGCGGCCGCCGCCACGGTCACGGCCGCCGCCGCACACCCCGGCTACGCCTCCACCAACCTGCACGCGGGGGCGTCCGCGCAGGAGGGCCGCACGCTCGGATCCCGGGTCATGGCCCTCGGCAACGGCCTGCTCGCCCAGCCCGCCGCCGGCGGCGCGCTGCCCACCCTGTACGCGGCCACCGCCCCCGGAGTCACCCAGGACGCCTTCTACGGCCCCCGCCTCGGCTGGCGCGGCGCCCCGGCCCCGTCCTGGCGCGCGAAGCGCACCCTGGACGACGCGGCCTCAGCCCGCCTCTGGACCGCCTCGGAGAAACTCACGGGCGTCTCGTACGCCTCGCTGCCCCGCTGAGCCCGGCGGGCCGTCTCGCTGCCTGGGGGCCGCCTCGCCCGGGATTCATTTCCTCGTCGCCGAACGGGAGTAGCGTTCTGAGTGTCCAGGCCAGAACGGAGTCCCGCATGCCCGAGCAGCAAGACACCGCACCCGCCCCCCAGACATTCGCCCAGCGCGCCCGTAGCGCAAGAGACCGCGCCGGGCTCACCCGGCCCGTCGCCGCCGGACTCGTCGGCCGCTCGGCCGAGTGGGTCAAGGGAATCGAGACCGGCGCCATCGGAATGCCCCGACTGCCCATGCTCATCCGCCTCGCGGCGATCTACGAGTGTGACGTTGCCGACCTGACTGGTGACGACCGAATCAGCGCCGCCAGCTACACCAAGGCGTCGCATGCCGAACTGCCCGTCATTAAAAGGGCCTTGACCACCTACCTGCTCAGCCATGCCGACAACCCGGCCGAGTCGGCGGAGATCCTGCACGCGCGCGTGAGACAGGCCTGGAAGCTGTGGCACGGTCCCGGCGACCATCGGTCGCGGGTCGCGGCGATGCTCCCGGACTTGCTGAGGGACACCCAGCACTCCGCACGGGCTTTGGAGGGCGCGGCCCGGCGCCAAGCACTGGTGGCACAGGCGCAGACATACCACCTGGTCCAACTGTTCCTTTCGTTCCAGCCCGCGCCGGAGCTCGTCATGATGACCGGGGACCGGGCCATGACCGCCGCGCAGGACGCGGACAGCCCCCGCGCGATCGCCGGCGCGGCCTGGTACATGAACCACATCCACCGCGACGCCAACGAGGCAGCGGAGGCTCGCGTGGAGCTGGCCGAGCAGGCCGCCGGGTTGCTGCGCCAGGACGACCAGGAAGACCTCGCCCGATGGGGCCTGCTGCAACTCGCCGTCGCCCTCAGCTTTGCGAAGGTCGGCCGAGCCGGTGATGCCTGGCGGTACTGGGACCGGGCGCACGATGCTGCGGGCCGTCTGGGCGCGGACTACGCACACCCCTGGCTGATCTTCGGACAGGGCATCGTGCAGGCGTACGCCCTCACCCTGCACAACGACCTGATGCAGCCCGGCAAGGCACTGGAGGTCGCGGCCGCGCTCGATCTGGACACGGTGCCGTCGGCGACCCGTCGCGCCTACCACCTGGTCGAGATGGCCCGCGCGCACGGGCTGCGCGGGGAGGGTGTCGCGTCCGTGGCCCTTTTGCAGAAGGCACACAAGGCGTCCCCCGAGACGGTCCGCTACAACATGCACACCCGGATGGTCCTCCCGGAGCTGGCGAAGACGGGGCCCCGAACGGTCCGCGGCGACGCCAGGCACCTCGCACAGGAACTGGGCGTCCCCGTGTAAGGGCGAGGGGTAGGAACGCTACCCCCGGTCAAGGGGGTAGGACCTCTCCCCCTCGCCCCTGCCGGGGGTCCCTACCGTCGTCTCACCACCCCGGACGACGGTAGGGAGCACCGCCATGACGACTGATCGGATGAGGGCCGCCGAGGAGACGGCCCGGGAGGCCCTCGTGCCCTATGGGGAGCGGATGGACGCCCTCGGGGTCGCGGGGCTCGTCGACCGGCTGATCAGTGCCGGGCAGCCGCTCTACGACGCGCTGGCGGCGCTTCCGCGGGCCGAGCGGGGGGAGCGGGCCGGGCACGTGCTGGCCGACTGGGCGTACTTCCTCGACGCCGGTCCGCTGACCACGGGGGACCACGCGAACTGGAACTACGCGCGCGGCCTCGCCCGGATCGTGCGGAGCATGGTCAGGGTGCTGCGCGAGCGGGAGACGGCCGGTGTGGCGTGAGTGAGGTCTGGCGGCAACTGGCCTATGTCGTGGTGGCCTTCGGGCTGCTCGGGGTGATCGTTCTCGGGGTGCGGTGAGGCCTCGCGCGGGCGTGCGTCCGTCCGCCCCCGTCGTGCATCCGTCCGCCCCGGTTGCGGGGTGACCCCCGGGGGAGGGCGCCGACGAAACTCCTCGGCATGGACGACACTCCGGACAACCACCCAGCAGGCCGCGACCACGCGGTGGCCCGGGATCGGCGAGGAGCCGACGGCCGCCGGTCGACGCCCTCCCGCCAGCCCGCCCGGCCCCCGCCCGGCCCGCGTCAGGGGGTGTCGCCCACCGCGCGCTCGTACAGGGCGCGGGTGCCGTCGCCGAAGTAGCTGCTGTACGAGGTCAGTTCGTCGCCGCCCCCGTCGCGCCCGCCGATCACCCCGATCAGGGTCCGCCCGCTCAGGATCGGCCCGCCGCTGGTGCCGTTCGGTACGTCCGCGCAGTCCAGCCGCAGCTGCGTGGGCCCTTCGGCGACCGCCGTGTGGGAGCAGGCCAGCGGCCGCTCGGTGTCGTTCGGGTAGCCCACCAGGCGGGCGGGCGCGGGCAGCGGGGGCCGGAAGGCGATGGTCCGCGCCCCCGTGAGGTCCTCCAGCCGCTGCCCGGGGTGCCCCGGCCGGCGCACCCGCAGGAACGCCACGTCGTGGTCGGGGTCCGAGGACTCCGACCAGCGCGGGTCCACGTACACGCGGGTCGGCACCCACACCCCGTACGGGGCGGTGCCGTCCTCGTATCCCGGGACGAAGGCGAGGTTGGTGCGGAAGCCGCCCGCGTACACGCAGTGCGCGGCGGTGGCGACGAGGTCCCCGGCGGGGGAGTGGACCACGCCGGCCGTGCAGTGGTGGTCGGAGTCCCAGTCCGGGCCGGGGGAGAACAGCGCCCCGACCGCCGGTTCGGCGGGGGCGACCGCGGCCTCCAGCGGGTCCGAGTCCCGCCAGGGGGCGGCGTCGGGGGCGGTCTCCGCGAGGATCGGGGCCTCCTCGGCGCCCCGGGCCGGCTCGGTGAGCCCCTCCAGCGCGGCCCGGGCCGCCTCGTCGGCCAGCTCCTCGTCCTGGACGTACCGGCCACGGGAGGGGTCCCCCTCGGCGACGGGGCCCAGCAGGGCGCGCAGCTCCGCGCGGTAGGACAGTCCGGCGGCGACCAGGGCGCAGCAGACTCCGGCCAGGACGCAGAGCCGTAGCGCCCGGCTTCTCATCGTGACGGCCATGTGCTGCTCCCGTTCCCGCTTCCGAAGCCGACCGCCATCTGCCGTCCTTCCGCACGTCACCCAACTCCCCTACGATCCAGCCGACTTGAGCCGGACAGACGTACGGGCGAACGGGAGCCGAAAACATGAGCATACGGAAGCGTGCGACGGGCGCGGCGGTGGCCTGCCTCACAGCGCTGGGCCTCGCCCTGGGCACGGCCCCGGCCGGGGCCGCGGGAACCGGGCGGGCCGCCGTCGCGGACCTGCCGTACGCGGGCTCGACCGGCGTCGGCGTGCACAACGCGTACGAGAAGGCGAAGTACCCCTACTTCGCGGACGCCCTCGACTCCGGCGCCGCGATGCTGGAGCTGGACGTGTGGACCAACTTCTTCGGCAGCTCCTGGCGGGTCGCCCACGACAACCCCTTCGGCAACAACAGCAACTGCGAGAACGCCACCAGCCCGGCCCAGCTGCGCACCAAGTCCCGCGACCAGAACCTCGCGGGCTGCCTCTCCGACATCCGCAGCTGGCACGACGCCCACCCCGGGCACCGCCCCATCGTCCTCAAGCTCGAAATGAAGGACGGCTTCGCCGCCAACCTGGGCCGCGGCCCCGCCGACCTCGACGCGCTGCTCTCCGCCAAGCTCGGCGACGCCCTGTACCGCCCGGCCCAGCTCGCCGCCGGCCACCCCGACCTGGACACCGCCGCCCGCGCCGGAGCCTGGCCGGCTCGCTCGGCGATGGCCGGGAAGTTCCTCGTCGAGCTGATTCCCGGCACGCTGGAGGAGGGCAACGCCGCCGACAAGCTCTGGACGGACCGGGAGTACGCGGAGCACCTGCGCTCCCTCGCCGGTGCGGGGCGCCTCGCCCAGGCCGCCGCCTTCCCGGCCGTCCACCGCGCCGAGGCGGGCGACCCCCGGGGCCGCTACGCGGACGCCACGCTGCGCCCCTGGTTCGTGGTCTTCGACGGTGACGCCGGGGCCTATGCCTCGGGGTCCATCGACACGGGCTGGTACGACCGCAACCACTACCTCCTGATCGCCACCGACGCCCAGAACGTCGCCCCGGCCATCGACGCGGTCCACCCCACCGAGGCCGAGGCCCGCGCCCGCCTGGCCCTGATGGCCGGCCACCACGCCTCGATCACCTCCGCGGACTGGTACCCGCTGCCGCAGGTCCTCTCCACCGTCGTCCCGCGCGGCTGACGCCGGACGCCCGGCCGGGGACATCCCGGCCGGGCGTCGGCGCCCCCAGTACGAGGCATCAGCCGGCGGGCCTCAGCTGGAGGGGCTCAGCTGAAGGGTGGTCTGCGTGCCGGACTCCTTCAGGATCTGCAGCCGCGTCCCCGTGTCGGGGACCTTGACGCCCAGCTGGGGCAGCTCCGGGTTCCAGTATGAGCCGCGGTGGTCGTCGAAGACCGCGATGCCCGGCCGGGCGGGGATCTTCAGCGGCGTGCCCGCCTTGTGCAGGGTGACGCGGTCCGTCGGCTTCGTGGAGAACGGGGCGTCGAACGTCTGGGCGCGCGCGTTCAGCAGGCTCCCGTCCGCGAACCTCAGCGGCTCCGGCCGGGCGTCGACCGGCAGCAGCAGCCCCGCGCCCGGGTGGGCCTTCGTGGTGTTGTCGCTGTAGGCGGTGTCCCACAGCCAGACCAGCACGCCCTGCTGGTACGGGAAGAACTCCACTGTGTCGCCGGTGAAGCCGAAGTTGTACGGGCCGGTCTTCAGCAGGCTGCCGTACCCGGTGTAGCGGCGGTTCTCGACCAGGTACGCGCGCGGGTGCTGCTCACTGCCGGTACGGCCCTCCGTACGCGACCACTTGAGCGCGGTCCAGCCGTTGGCGCCCTGCTCGGCGCCGTCGCGCAGCAGCTCGCGGCCGCCGTCGCCGGTGATCCGGATGTCGTCGAAGGACGCGCCGCGCCCGTGCGTGTTGCCGTCCGAGGTGACCCGGAGCCGCAGTTGCACCGTAGTGCCCGCGAACCGGTCCAGCGGGACGCTCAGTTCGGCCCAGCCCGCCGAGATGCCGGACAGCCCCTTGGCGGGGACGGGGGCGCCGTTGACGCTGCCGGGCAGGGCGGTGAAGGTCCGACCGCCGTCCGTGGAGGCCTCCACCGTCACGAAGTCGAAGTCCTGCTCGGTGTCGTACCAGACCCGGGAGGAGAGGACGGCGGCCCCGGCGGGGAGCTCGACGGTACGGGTCAGGGTGTTGTCCATGAAGTCGCCGGTGCCGCTCCACCACTGGCTGGAGCCCTCGTACGGGTCCGCGAGCTCGGTGCGCGTCTGCGACGGCGGCAGATGGACCAGGAGGGCCTGTGGGTCGGGGGTGTTGTACCCCGAGACGCCGAGGACGGCCCGGGTGCGGCGGCCCGCGTCGGCCTCCGTGTACTCCAGCCAGCCCAGCTGGAGCTTGCTCCACGGGTCGAGGTCGCCCGGGACCTCCCCGGTGGTGCGGGGGCCCGTGCCGAGGTAGGACGCCGAGGACATCAGCGACCAGAAGTTGACGCCGTTGTCCCCGTCCGAGCTGTACAGGTCCGGCAGCCCGAGGTCGTGGCCGAACTCGTGGGAGAACAGGCCGGCGCCGCTGTTCTCGCCGCCCGTGAGGTAGTCACCGGCCCAGATCCCGGTGTCGCCGACCGGCGTGCCGCCCGCCTTGTTGCCCTCGGGGCCCGCGCTGCCGGCCTGGTTCCAGTACGCGAACCAGCGGTGCGCCCAGACGGCGTCCTTGCCCTGGGCGCCGCCGCCCCAGGTCTGGTCCTTGCCCGCGTGCACGACGACCAGGTGGTCGAGGTAGCCGTCGGGCTCGTCGAAGTTCCCGTCGTGGTCGGCGTCGTAGCGGTCGTACACGTCGTACTCGGCGAGCTGCGCCTTGATCTGCTCCGGCGTACGGCCCTTCGCGCGCTCGGAGTCGTACCAGGCGGTGGTGGCGTCCCGGATCATGTCCCAGTTGGTGCGGCACTGACCGGTCTCGGTGCAGTCGTCGGTGCCGTAACGGGCCTCGTTGTACGGGAGCTTGACCCAGTCCGTGACGGTGCCGTCCATGTCGTAGCGGCCGGAGGACTGGATCCGGTAGTAGGCCCGCATGCTCGCCGCGCCGGGCTCGTCGGAGAAGAACTGCCGCTGGTAGAAGGCCCGGTCGAAGTCCTTGCGCCACAGGGTGTGGTTGTCGTCCGCGGCGGGCTTGCCGATGGTGTTGTGCGCGGGGCCGGGAGTGCCGCCGAAGCGGGGGTCCGTCTGGTCGCCGAACTCCGCGAGGATGACGAAGACCTTGTCGTGGCGTTCCTGGGCGAGCTCGACGTACTGCTTGCCGACCTTGACCGTACGGGGAAGGGTGCGGTCGGCGTCGGCGCGCAGGCCGGCCGCGGTTCCGGCGCCGCCGCCCGCCGCGACCTCCTCCAGGGCCTGGCGGCGCAGGGCCTGGCGCTGGAGTTCGAGGGGGGCGAGCGGGGGCGCGGCGGCCCGGTGCTCGGCGCCGGGTCCGCCGGTGGCCGCCGGCGGGGCGGGGGGTGGTGCGGCGGCCGCCGCGGGGGAGGAGAGGAGCGCGAGGGCGGCGAGGGATATCGCCGCTCCCGTCGCGACGAGTCTGCGCAACGGAGGTGACCTTTCGGGGAGTTCGGCCGGGTTCCGTCCGGGGTTCCGGCCGGGAGGTCCGGCCGGGGCTCGGAGCGCAGGTAATATTTCACATGTCACAGGTGACCGCTAGATGGGTGGCGGGAGTTGGAGGGCGAGCGCCGCACAGTGCCCCTCCGGGACCCGTACGTCGGACAGCGACCACCCCGGCATCCGCGCCGGCAGCGGGCCGGAGCCCACGTAGTCCGCCGCCGGGTCCTCCGACAGGCCCACCCCCAGCCCCTTCAGGTACGCCTCCTTGCGGGTCCACACCCGGGTGAAGGCCAACGCCCGCTCCCCGGCGGGCAGCACGGCCAGCTCGGCGGCCTCCTCGGGGTGCAGGACGTCCGCCGTCTCCGCGATCACCTCGGGCCGCACCAGCTCCTCCACGTCCACGCCGACCGGGGTGTCCGCGAACGCCAGCAGGCTGATGCCGGTGCAGTGGGAGAGCGAGAAGTGCAGGGCCCCGCCCGGGAGTACGGGCCGCCCGTGCGGCTCGTCGCAGTGCGCGCAGGGCGCCCGCTCCACGGTGACCTCGCGCGGGGCCAGCCCCAGGTACGCGCCGAGCAGGCGGCGCAGCGCGACGTGCGCGCAGACGTAGCTGTCCCGGTCGGCGGCGAGCGCGAACTCGGCGGCGCGGGCCAGCTCCTGGGCGTCCAGGGTGCCGGGCGCGTGCCGGGCCGCGTGCTCCCGATAGGCGGTGGTGTCCACCAGCCACAGCTGCGGCGCCCCGGCCGCCACCGGCACGGCGGTCGCCGGCCCGGGCCCGGTGAGCCGGCGGGGCACCAGGAGCGTCCCGGGGACGGGAAGCCCCCCGGAGCCGGCTCCCGCCGTGGCACCGGAGACCGCCGCCCGCCTGCTCAGGGCCGTACGGGGGGTTCCCCGGGCCGGGGCCGTCGGGGTGGTCATGCCGCCGCCGCGACGGGGAGCTTCGGCGTGGCGGGTTCCTCGGTGTGCGCCGGGTGGCGCAGGGCCAGGACGGCGGCGACCGGGGACACGAAGGCGATGGCCCCGCAGACCAGCCAGGTGGTCTGCACACCCAGCGCCAGTGACAGGGAGCTGAACACGGCGATGGAGATCGGCGCCGTACCGATCCCGGCGAGCGACAGCGTCGACATCGCGGCGCCCATCCGCTCCTCCGGGGCGGACTGCTGGTACAGGGTGACGATGGCCGGCCCGTTGAGCCCCGACAGCAGCCCGACCCCGGCCGCGACGGCGGTCAGCGACACCACGGACGGCATCAGCGCCATCACCAGGATCCCGGCGGCCAGCCCGGCCCCGGTCGCGACGAGCCGGACGAACATCGGGATGCGGTGGGCGAGCGCCGCGCCGACCGCGCTGGAGCCCAGCGCGCCCACGCTGAAGGCCGCCAGGACCACGCCCACCGCGCTCACGCCCCAGCCGCGCTCGGAGACCAGCAGCGGCAGGGCCACCTCGGCGGGCCAGCTGAAGGCCATGTCCAGGCAGAGGGCGGCGACGAACATCCAGCGCAGCCGGGGGTGGCGGGCCAGCAGCCGGAACCCGTCGCCGGACCGCTTGACGAGGGAGACGCCGGGCTCGGGCTCGGGGCGCACGAAGCCGTGGGTCACGTGCAGCAGGCAGCCGAACCAGATCGCCCCCGTGACCGCCCCGGCCAGCAGGGCCACCCACAGCTCCCCGACGGTGATCAGGAAGGCCCCGGCCGGGGCGCCGAGGATCGGGGCGACGCGCAGCACCATCGCGTACAGGGAGTTCGCACGGGCCAGCTGCTCCCCCCGGGCGAACATCGGCAGCAGCACGCCCGAGGCGGGACCGGCCAGCCCGAGCAGCACCCCCTCGATCAGGGCGATCACCACCAGCGGCCACAACTGCTGGGCGGTCGCGGTGAGTACGGCGCCGACGGCCAGCAGTGCGACGCGCGCGGCGGTGGTGCGCAGCAGGACGAAGCGGGGGCCGAGGGTGTCGGCCACCGCCCCGCCGAAGATCAGCATCAGCGCGCGGGGCACGGTCGCGGCGAGCATCAGCACGGTCACCGCGCGGGTGCCGCCGAGCTGTACGGCCGTCCAGTTCATGGCGATGAGCAGGGCGAAGCTGCCGAGCTGGACGGCGGCCTGGCCGCCCACCAGGGAGCTGACGCGGCCCCACTGCACGCGCTCGCGTGGCTGTCCGGGGATGTCCATGGTGCACCTTCTCTTCACAAGGGGGTCAGGGGATGGGATCGACGGTCGGTCAGGGCCGGGGGCGGGCCGTCAGCGCGAGGGCCACGGCCCGGCGGGCGGCGCGGACGAGCCGGGGGGCCCGGGGCGGGGGTCCGTACGTACGCAGTTCCAGGCGGCCCCCGAGGTGCCCGAGCCCGGCTTCGGCCAGGGCCCTCGCGGCGGCCGCGCAGGCCGCGCGGGCCCCGGGGCCCGGGAGCGGGGCGGGCCGGGCGCCCAGGGTCACCCCGGGCACCTCGGCGAACCGGAACCGCACCCGCAGGCCCCCGCCCCGCCGGGCCCGCCCGGGCCCGCCCCGAGCGGCGGGCGGGCTTCCGGGAGCACCTCTCGGGCGTCCGGGCCCGGTCACCGGGGTTCCGGAGCCGGAGCCGCGGCCGGGACGTACGGGGCCCCGGCGGCCGGGGTGCCGGGCGACCACAGGTCCTCGGGGGCGAGGTCGGCGGGGTGGTACTTGCCGAGGGCGCTGATCAGCAGGCGGGCCTCCAGCGCGAGGGCCTCCACCAGGCGGACCAGCCCCTCCTCGGGGTCCTCGTCCACCGCGAGCAGCGCCGCCCGGCCCAGGCCGACCGCCCGCGCCCCCAGGGCCAGGGCCCGTACCGCCCGGCCGCCCTCCCACATCCGGCCCGACGCGAGCAGGACCCCCGGCGGGCGGCCGATGCGCCGCAGGGCTTCGCCGAGCGGCAGCCCGGCCCCGGCGAGGAACGCCCGCGGGGCCCAGCCGGTGCCGCCCTCGGCGCCGTCGACGGTGACGGCGTCCGCGCCCGCCGCCCAGGCGGTGGCGGCCGCGGCGGCGATGTCCCGGCCCGGGTGGAACTTCACCCAGGTGCGGGCCAGCGGGAAGTTGTTCCGCATGAACCGCAGCTGCTGGCGCACGATCTCCTCGGTGAACGTCCCCGGGGTGGCGCACCGCAGCCGCCGGCCGTCGGAGCCGCCCAGCAGGTCCCGTACCGCGAACTGCCCGCCGAGCCGCTCCGCTTCGGCGGCGCCGACCACCGTCATCCCGCCGAGGCCCGGCTTCGCGCCCTGGCCCGCCTTCAGTTCGAAGCCGAGCCGGCCGGAGTCCCGCAGCGGCCGGGTGCCCGGGTCGCTGTAGAGCAGGTTCCACACCTCGGAGTCGGCGTCCTCGGTGGACTGCTGCACCACCACCCCGCCCACCCCGTCGGGCAGGTGGTCCGCGTACGCCGCGACCCGCTCCAGCAGCGCCGAGCTGCTGCCGTAGCCGTGCACCGGGACCATGTTCTCGCCGATCACCATCGGGATCCCGAGCCGCGCCGCCTGCCGGCCCGCGGCCACGCCCAGGTCGCCGCTGCCGGCCCGGGTGGAGCCGAACGCCGAGAGGTAGAGGGGCAGGGCGGAGGCGAAGCCGCCGAGCTCCGTGCGCAGGTCCACGTCCTCGTACGAGGGCTCCCGGCCCAGGTCGATGAGCTTCTCCAGCCGCCGGGGCATGAACACCGGCGGGACGATCCGCAGTTCGTCCAGCGCGTCCGCGTCCCCGTCTGCGCCCTGCGCAGGCGGCTCCGCGCCCGCCCCGAACAGCGCGGCCCCATACCCCCGCGCCTCCGGGAACACCTCCGCGGTCCCGGCCCGCGCCCGGGCCCGTACCGCCTGCTCCGGGAACCCGGCGGCCCGCAGTCCGCTCACGGCGCGATCACCCCCGGCAGCTTCGGGTAGGCGCTGACCTGCCACAACGCGTCGAGTCCGGTCAGGAAGCGGACGAGGCGCTGGAGGCCCATGCCGAAACCGGCGCTCGGCTCGATGCCCTCGCGGGCCAGCTCCAGGTACCAGGCGTACTTGGCCGGGTTCTCCCCGCTCTCCCGCATCCGGGTCACGATCGCCGCGTACCGGCTCTCCCGCTCGCTGCCGCTGACCAGCTCGCCGTACCCGCCGTGCGCGATCAGGTCGAAGTTGCGCAGCACGCCCGGCTGTTCGGGGTCCTCGCGGTCGTAGAACCCGCGCGAGCCCTTCGGGTAGTCGTTGACGAAGAAGGGCCGGTCCGCCTCCAGCGAGAGCACCCTCTCGCCCTCCCAGTCGATCTCCGCGTCCGGGCTCTGCGGATGCCCGCGCCCGATCAGCCGGGCCACGGCCTCCGTGTGGGTCAGCGCGTCGAACTTGCCCTGCCGCAGCTCGGCGAAGTCCAGCTCCTCCCGGCCCAGTTCACGCAGCAGGTGCGGGACCTCCGTCCACACGTGCTCCACGACGTGGGTCAGCAGTCCGGCCGCCACCTCCTGCGCGTCGGCGCGGGTCCCGCCCGCCAGCTCCACGTCGATCTGGTGGAACTCCACCAGGTGCCGGCCCGTGCCCGCCGTCTCCGGGGGCTCCACCCGGACGTTCGGGGCGATGTAGAAGAGTCTCGGGAAACCCTTCAGCGACGCCTGCTTGTAGAGGATCGCGCTGGTCATCAGCTTGTACGGCTGCCCGTAGTAGTCCACGTCGAGCGCTTTCGCGCCGCGCCCGCCGGGATCCGTGACCGGCCCGACCAGCGGCGGCAGCAGCTCCACGAAGTCCGCGCCGCGCAGGAACTCCCGTACGGCGTACAGGGCTTCCTGCTGGACGAGCATCGCCGACCGCAGCTGCGGGGACCGCAGGTGCTCGCCGAGCGGGGGAGGGGTGCGAAGGTCCATGCCGACTCCTGGCTGTCCGAAGGGGGAAGGGGGAAGCGAAAGGGGGTTCACGGGCCGCCGGTCCCGGGGCCGTCGTAGCGCCGGGCCACCGACCCGAGGGCCACCAGCAACCCGTCCGGGGTCAGGGCCCGCCGGGCGGGCCCCCGCACGCGGGCGGCGGGCACCGGCATCGCGCCGGTCTCGGACCAGCGCAGCCGCCCGTCCGCGCCGATGAAGCTGCGCGAGCGGCCCGCGTTGTCCGGGTGCAGGCAGAACGGGACGTCGAGCACGCCGCGCGCGAACGCGGTGCGCAGCGCCCGGCCCGGCTCCTCGGCCAGTTCCAGCACGGCTTCCACGAAGGCCCGCGCCTCGCGGTAGACCTCGCCGCCGGCCGGGCTGGCCGGGCCGGGCGGGCCGGGCGGATCGGCCGGCGGCGCGCACCGGGCCGCGGCGGCCGCCGTCTCCAGGGCCCGTACGTTCTCCAGCACGGTCGGGATGCGGTGCGCCTCGGCGGCGGTCTTCACGATCAGGCGTTGCGCCCCGGACCGGACGGCGAGCCGCGCCGAGTCCTCCAGGACGCGGGTCGCGCCCGCCGCCGTACGGGGGAAGACGCCCATGTAGGTGTAGAGGACGATGTGCCGGTCGACGTCGGCGGGCAGGAACTCGTCCGCGAGGCGCCGCAGCGCCCGGACCGCCTCGGCGTCCTGCGCGGGGTCGGTCTGCTGGGCGTAGCTGAGGGAGACGCTGCGCACGCCGTGCCGGACGAAGAAGACGCACTCCAGCAGGCTCAGCGCCACCAGGAGTCCGGGCGGGCAGAGCTGGCCGAGCATGCAGCCGCCGAAGCTCTCCAGGTGCGGCAGCCGGGGCGCCGGCGCCAGTTCGGCGAGCAGTTCGCAGCAGCGGGCCCAGTTCTCCACGGACTCGGCGAGCGGGGTGCGTCCGTAGGGCAGGCAGTACGAGACCGGTCCGCCCTCGGTGGCGTCGAGCCCGGCCGCCGCGAGGGCCCGGATGATGGCCTCGGGGCGGGAGGAGCCGTGCCGGACCTGGACCGGGAACGCCGGGTCCACGACGCCGTCCAGCAGGTGCCGGGTGAGGTCGGTGGGGTGGGTGGCGATGGGGTACCCGTTGAGCGGGGTGCCCTCGGCGACGGCGGCGCGGGCGCCGGTGTGGTCACCGACCCGGGTGTAGCTGTCGATGGTGAGGGTGCCGACGGTGGTGGCGGCGGCCCGCTTGGTGCGCTCCAGCCCGGTCCGCATCCGCCGCGGGTCGCTGAAGCCCATCCGGGGCTGTACGACGAGCTGCCCGGCGGCGGCCGCGCGGGCGACGAACCCGCCGAACGAGGCGGTGGCGGCGGCCGGGATCGCCGGCGGGCGGGGCACGGCCGGGGCCAGGAGCGTGGCACCGGCGCTCATGCCACGGCCTGGCGGGCGGCGCTGCGGGTGCGGGCGCCGCCGATGAGGGCGCCTTCGATGAGGGTGTCTCCGGCGAGGGTGTCGAGGAACGCGCGCAGGGCGTCGGTGTCCCCGTCGTCGAAGACGGCGTCACAGCCCGCGTCGAGGAGCCGGCCGCGCTGCTCCGGGTCCGGGGTCCCGGCGACGCCGAGCTTGCCGCCGATGACGCAGGGCAGGGTCACCCCGGCCCGGCGCAGGGCCCGGACGGCGCTGAGCCCGTCCCGGTAGCCGTGTCCGTTCACACTGCTGACGACCACGAGCTCGGGGCCGCCCGGCACGTCGGCCGCGCAGGCGCCGGCCAGCAGGTCGTCCGGTACGCAGGGGCCCAGGTTGTGGACCCGGTGCCCCAGTTCCTCCAGGAAGAGCTGGAGGTAGACCAGGTTCCAGGTGTGGGAATCCGATGCCGTACCGCTCAGCAGGATGTCCATATTCCGTCGTCGCATACGAGGAATATAGGAAGCGCGGGACCGGCCGAGGGGAAGTTGCGGCGGCAGTATCAGGGAATTCGACGCGACTGTCGTCAGGCATGGGAAAAGCCGTGCCCGCGGTGCGGGACACGGCTTTTCCTCGGCAATTCTGTCGCGCTGTTACGCGTACTGGGCGATCAGGCTCTTGGGGCGGATGTCGGTCCAGTTCCGCTCCACGTACGCGAGCGCGTCCGCGCGCGTACCCGCCCCCCACACCACCTCCCAGCCGCCCGGGACCTCGGCGAACACGGGCCACAGGGCGTGCTGGCCCTCGGCGTTGACCACGACGTGGAAGGTGCCCTCGGTGTCGTCGAAAGGATTGGTCATGACAGACTCCTCAATTTCTCGGAAAGGATACGGCCGATCAGTGCGAGAGGTTCCGGTTCGCCCATTCTGGTGTGCGGGACCCCGATGACATGGTTTTCCACGGGGCCTTCGATGTACGGAATCCAGTGCTGGGCGAGGGTGTTCTCCGTTTCCCCGTCCTCGATGGCCGCCAGGAAGAGCAGATCGGTGGCGACCGGGCGCGGGGCGTACAGGTTCATGATTTCGGCGTGGTTGATGGAGGCGCCGATGACCGAGCGGATCTCCGCGTCGGAGAAGGCGCCGAGCACCGGGTCCTTCAGCCGGACCAGGCCGATCAGGGCGTCCACGTCGAAGGGGGCGTCCGCGGGCTCGCCGGTGGCGTCGCCGACCAGCATGTCCCGCTTCTGCGCCGGGGTCATCCGGCGCCGCTCCGGCTCGGTCGGCAGCAGGTGCACGTCCATCATGGCCAGCAGGTCGGTGCGCTCACCCAGTTCGGCGAGGCGCACCGCCAGCGCGTGGGCGACCGTACCGCCGAAGGACCAGCCCAGGAAGCGGTACGGGCCGTGCGGCTGGACCTCCCGGATCAGCGGCAGGTAGTCCTCGACCATCGCCTCCACCGAGGCGGGGGAGTGGCCCAGCTCGCTCAGCGCCCGCGCCTGGATCGCGTACAGCGGCTGGTCCGGGCCCAGGTGCTGGGCGAGGCCCGCGTACGGCCAGCCCACGCCCGTCCCCGGGTGGAGGCAGAACAGCGGCGGCCGGGAGCCCCCGGTGTGCAGCGGCAGCACCACGCCCATCGGGTCGAAGCCGGTGGGCTCGTCGCCCAGCAGGCCGGCCACGGTCGGCGTACGGAACAGGTCACGGACCCCGCGCTCCAGCCCCAGCACGCTCCGTATCCGGCTCACCAGCCGCACCCCGAGCAGCGAATGCCCGCCCAGGGCAAAGAAGTTGTCGTCAATGCCGATCCGCTCGACGCCCAGGATCTCCGCGAACAGGGCGCACAGCACCTCCTCGCGCGGGGTGCGCGGCGCCCGCCCGGTGCCGCGCGGGGCCACGGCCGGGGCGGGTAGGGCCGCCCGGTCGGGTTTGCCGTTGACGGTGAGCGGGATCGCGTCGAGCAGGACCGCCGCCGACGGGACCATGTGCTCGGGCAGTTCACCCGCCGCCCAGCGCAGCAGCCCGGTGTCCGTCAGGGTGTGTCCGGCGCGCGGGACGGCGTACGCGACGAGGCGCTTGCCGCCCGGGCCGTCCTCGAAGACCACCACCGCGACCTGCCCCACCCCCGGGTGCCGGGCGAGGGTCTCCTCGATCTCGCCGGGCTCGATGCGGAAACCGCGCAGCTTGATCTGGCCGTCCGCCCGCCCGATGAAGCGCAGTTCCCCGTCGGCGGTCCAGTGCACCAGGTCGCCGGTGCGGTACATCCGGCCGCCGTCCGCGGCGAACGGGTCGGCGACGAAGCGTTCGGCGGTCAGTCCGGGCCGGCCGACGTAACCGCGCGCCACCTGCGTCCCGGCGAGGTACATCTCCCCGGCGACCCCGGCCGGCACCGGGCGCAGCCGCTCGTCCAGGACGTGGACGCGGGTGTTGTCCAGGGCCGCGCCCAGGTACACCCCGCGCACCACCCGCTGCGAGAGGGGGAAGCGCTGCTGGTGCGAGGCGAAGGTGGCCTCGGTGGGCCCGTACGAATGGACGAGGACGGTCTCGGGGCAGTGGTCCAGGACCCGCTGGAGGGCGCTCGGGGAGGCCACGTCCCCGCCCGTCCACACCTCGTCCAGCAGCTTCAGGGTGTCCAGGCCCTCGTCCGCCATGATGTGGAAGAGGCCCATGGTGAAGTAGGCCGCCGAGACCCGGTGCGTACGGATCGTGTGGTCCAGTGCCGCGACGTCGGCGCCGTCGCCCGGGGCGATCACCAGCTGGCCGCCGTTCAGCAGCGGCACCCACAGCTCGTACGTGGAGGCGTCGAAGCCGATCGCCGAGTGGACCAGCATCCGGCGGTGGTGGGCCAGGTCCCAGCAGCGGTCGGTGACCAGCTCCACCACGTTGCGGTGGGTGACGCCGACGCCCTTGGGGCGGCCCGTGGACCCGGACGTGAACATCACGTACATCAGGGCGTCCTCGCCCACCGCGATCCCCGGGTCGCTCTCCGGGTAGCCGGGGACGGCCGTGTCCACCGACAGCACGCGCGCACCGGCGTCCAGTTGGCGGCGCACCTGGGGAAGCCCCGCGTGCTCCTCGCGGACCAGCAGCACCCGCGCGCCCACGTCCTCCATGATCATGCCGACCCGGGCCTCGGGCAGCCGGGGGTCCAGCGGTACGTACGCCGCCCCGCACTTGAGCACCGCCAGCGCCGACACCAGCAGGTACGGGGTGCGTTCCAGCAGCAGCCCCACCGCCGCGTCCCGGCCCACGCCCGCCTCGATCAGCCGGTGCGCCAGCGCGTTGGCCCGCGCGTCCAGCTCCGCGTAGGTGAGCGTCTCCTCCTCGTAGGAGACGGCGATCCGCCCCGGCGTCCGGCGCGCCCGCTCCGCGAACCGCTCGTGCACCAGCCCGCACGCCGCGCCCGGCACGGCGGTGTCGTTGTAGGCGGCCAGCCGCCGCTCCTCCTGCGGCGACAGCAGCCGCACGTCCGCGATCCGCCGCTCCGGGTCCTCGGCCACCGCCCGCAGGGTGCGCGCCACGTGATCGGCGAGCAGCGCCGCGGCCCCCTCGTCGTACAGGTCCGTCGCGTACTCCAGTACGCCGGCCAGCCCGCCCGGCGCCCCGTACGCGTCCCGCGTCTCGCGCAGCGACAGCGTCAGGTCGAACTTGGTGAACCCGGAGTCCGCGCCCAGCGGGGTCCCGGCGAGCGCACTGCCCGGCGCGGCCGGCTGCTCCGCCGGATGCACCTGAACGATCACCTGGACCAGCGGGTGGCGGGCCGTGGAGCGCTCCGGGTTGAGGTGCTCGACGACCAGGTCGAAGGGCAGCTCCTGATGGGCGTACGCGGCCAGGCCCGTCTCCCGCACCCGGTCCACCAGCTCCGAGAAGCGGGGGTCGCCCGAGGTGTCGCAGCGCAGCACGAGGGTGTTCACGAAGAAGCCGACCAGACCGTCCAGCGCCTCGTCGTCGCGCCCGGCGACGACCGTGCCCAGCGGCAGGTCGGTGCCCGCGCCGTGCCGGGTCAAGGTGGCCGCCAGGGCCGCCTGGACCACCGTGAAGAGGGTGGTGCCGTGGTCCAGGGCCAGGCGCTCCAGCCGGGCGTGCGTGCCGGCGTCCAGCTCCAGCGGGGTCGCCGCGCCCCGGTGGGAGGCGTCGGCGGGCCGGGTGCGGGCCGAGGTGGTCTCCAGGACCGGCGGCGCGCCCGCCAGGGTCCGCTCCCAGAAGGCCAGGTGTTCGGCGGTGGCCCCGCCCTCCAGGGCGGCCCGCTCCCACAGCGTGTAGTCGGTGTACTGCACCGGCAGCGGCTCCCAGGCGGGGGCCGAGCCGCCGAGGCGGGCCTCGTAGGCGGCGGCCAGGTCGTCGAAGAGCGGCCCGGCGGACCAGCCGTCGGCGGCGATGTGGTGCACCAGCACCACCAGGACCTGGACCTCCCCGCAGGTGATCAGCGTGGCCCGCAGCGGCAGATCGGAGGCGAGGGCGAACACGTGCCCGGCCGCCGCGTCCAGGGCCCGCTCCAGGCCCCCTTCCGGCGCGGTCACCAGGTCCAGCACGGGCCGCGCGTCCGGGCAGACCCGCTGGTACGGCTGCCCGTCGACCGCCGGATACACGGTCCGCAGGACCTCGTGCCGCGCGGCGACGTCGGCCAGGGCGTCCGCCAGCACCGCCGGATCCAGCGGCCGTTCCAGGCGCAGCGCGAAGGGGATCGTGTACGAACGCGACGGTCCCTCCAGCTGGTCCACGAACCACAGCCGGCGCTGCGCGTACGACAGCGGCACCCGCTCGGGCCGGTCCGTTACGGGGACCAGCGCGGGCCGCCCGGCCGGCCCGGCCGCCCGCGTCAGGCGCACCGCCAGCTCGGCCGGGGTCGGTGCGAGGAACAGGTCCCGGATCCGGGCCTCCAGGCCCAGCGTGGCCCGGATCCGGTTGACCAGGCGCACCCCCATCATGGAATGCCCGCCCTCGGAGAAGAAGTTGGCGTCCGGGGCCACCGGTCCGGGCAGGCCGATGACCTCCCCGAACAGCGCGCACAGCACCTGCTCGGCGGGGGTGTTCCGGGCCCCGGCGGCAGGCTCGGCGGGCCGGTCGGCGTCGCGCCGTTCGCGGAGCCGGGCCACCGTGGCGCCCTCCTCGGGGGTGAGCAGCGACGGGCCGCCCAGCACGGCGGCGGGGTCGGCGGCGGCCCGTTCCAGGGCCCGGACGAACAGGTCCAGCAGCAGCCGCGCCGTCCCCTCGTCGAACAGGTCCGCCGCGTACTGCCACCACACCTCCAGCCCGCCGCCCGGCAGCTCCACGCAGGAGGCGCTGATGTCGAACTTGGCGGCCTCCAGGCCCGCTTCGACGAACTTCCCCGACAGCGGCCCGGCGACGACGCCGGTGTCCGCGGCGGAATGCTCCTGCGCGGTCAGCATCACCTGGAAGAACGGGTTCACGGCCAGCTCGCGGCGCGGCCGCAGGTGCTCCACCAGCAGGTCGAAGGGGAGCTCCTGGTGCGCGTACGCCGCCAGGTCCGCGTCCCGCGCCCGGTCGACCAGCTCCGCGTACGGGGCGTCGCCCGAGACGTCGGTGCGCAGCACGAGGGTGTTGACGAAGAACCCGACCAGGTCGTCCAGGGCCTCGTCGCCGCGCCCCGCGACCGGGGTGCCGATCGCGAGGTCCGTCCCGGCGCCGACGGCCGCCAGGGCCAGCGCGAGGGCGGGCTGGAGGACCATGAGGAGGCTGGCGCCGCGTTCGGCGGCGAGCGCGGCCAGGCGGCGGTGCGCGTCCGCGTCGAGGCGGGCGGTGAGGGTGGCGCCCGTCCCGGTGGGCTCGGCGGGCCGGGGCCGGTCGGTGGGCAGGTCCAGCAGGGCCGGCATCCCCTCCAGCGCCCCGCGCCAGTAGGCCAGCAACTCGGCCGGATCCTCCAGGAGTTCGCGCTGCCACAGGGTGTAGTCGGCGTACTGCACCGGCAGCGGCTCCCAGTCGGGGCCGGTGCCCGCCAGCCGGGCCGCGTACGCCCGGCCGAGGTCGCGCAGCAGCGGGCCCACGGACCAGCCGTCGGTGGCGATGTGGTGGGTCAGCAGGGCGAGGGTGGCGGAGCCGTCGCCGGGCAGGAACAGGGCCGCCCGCAGCGGCAGATGGGCGCCGAGGTCGAAGGCGGTGGCGGTGAAGTGGGCCACCAGCTCCGCGACCTCCCCGGGCGCGCAGTCGCGTACCGCGAGCGGCACCGGAGGCGCCGGGAGCACGTGCTGGTACGGCTCGGAGTCCACCGCCGGGTACACGGTGCGCAGCACCTCGTGCCGCTCCAGCACGTCGGCGAGGGCGGCGGCCAGGGCGGTCCGGTCCGGGACGGCGTCCAGGCGCAGCACGACCGGCAGGTGGTAGGTGGCCGAGGGGCCCTCCAGCCCGGCCAGGAACCACAGGCGCCGCTGCGCGTACGAGAGCGGGACCCGGTCCTCCGTGGGCAGCACCACCCCGTCGAAGACCGCGTACGGGTCCGGGGCGGGGGCCCGCAGCGCCTTGCGGTCGATCTTGCCGGAGGGGGTCCGGGGCAGCGCGGATACGAGGGTCACGGTGGCGGGTACGGCGGCCGCGGGGAGCCGCGCGCGGGCCGCGTCCCGCAGTTCGGCGGCGCCCACGCCGGGGTCGGTGACGACGAAGGCGGCGAGCCGGCGGACCCCGTCCGCGCTCTCCTGGGCCACCACGGCCGCCTCCCGCACCCCGGGGTGGGCGGTCAGCACCGATTCCACGGAGGCCGGGTCCACCCGGTGCCCGTTGATCTTCACCTCGTCGTCCGCCCGGCCCTGGAAGCCCAGTTGGCCGTCCTCCCGTACGTGGACCAGGTCCCCGGTGCGGTACGCGCGCTCCCCGTCCAGCGCGGCGAAGCGGGTGCGGTCCAGCTCCGGCCGGCCCAGGTAGCCCTCGGCGAGGCCGCCGCCCAGCAGCCACAGTTCGCCGTCCACGACGGCGGCCCGCACCCCGGGCAGGGGGGTGCCGATCGGCACCGGGCCGCCGGGGTGGCGCGACAGGTCGGCGACGGTCGCCACGACGGTGGCCTCGGTGGGCCCGTACGTGTTCAGCAGCCGCACCCGCTCCGGGTCCACGGCCCGGCACCACTGCGCGACCCGCTCGGGCAGGGCCGCCTCGCCGCCGATGACCACGGTCCGCAGGGTGGGGGGGAGTTCGGCCACTCCGGTGGACAGGGCGTGGGCCAGCTCGTGCCAGTAGGCGGTCGGCAGGTCGAGGACGGTGATGCCGTGGGCGGCGCAGCCGGCGAGCAGGCCGGGGACGTCGAGCATCTCCTCGTCGCGCAGGACGAGGGCGGCGCCCGCACCGAGGCTGAGGAAGATCTCCTCCACGCTGGCGTCGAAGTGCAGCGGCGCGAACTGGAGCACCCGGTCCTCGGCGGTGATCCCGTACCGGGCCGTGGCGCCGGCCGTGAAGTGGGCGAGGGCGGCGTGGCCGACGACGACGCCGTTCGGGGTGCCGGTGGAGCCCGAGGTGTAGATCACGTAGGCGGCGCCCGGCGGGACGTGGGCGCCGTCCAGGGTGAACTCGCCCTCGGCCAGGGCGATGGCCTCGGTGCCGGTGCAGTCGGTGAGGATCGCGGCGTTGCGGGCGGCGGGCGCGGCCGGGTCGAGCGGCAGGTAGGCGGCGCCGGTCCGCAGCGCGGCGAGCAGACCGACGACGGCGTCGAGGCCGCGCGGGCGGTGTACGGCCACCAGCCGGCCGGGACCGGCCCCCTCGGCGGCCAGCGCGTCGGCCCGCAGCGCCACCGCCAGGGCCAGCTGCCCGTACGTCATCCGGCGCTTGCCGTGCACCAGCGCGAGCCGCCCGGGTCCGGCGGCGACCTGGGCGTCGAGCCGGTCGAGCACACCGGGAGCCGGGGTGATCGCCGGGCCGCCGTCCAGGACGGCGCGGGCGGTGGGGGCGGTCGAGGGCATCGCGGGGCCTCCAGGCGAGGGGGTGGGAGCGGACCGCAGTCCGTGCCCCCACGCTAGGCACCACCCCCACCCCCGGCGGGCAGTCCCTCCGGCAGCTCCCCCCACCCCGACTGCCGCTCCCCACTGCCGCCGGGCCCGCCGGGGGCGCTGGGGAGCCACACGCGGACGGCCCCGCGCGGGGGAACGCGCGGGGCCGGAGCAGGCGGCTCGCAGGTGCCCTCCCCCCGCTCACCGGCCGGGTGCCGATGAGCGGCGGGCGGGGGGCTCTCAGGTGTGGACCCGGGAGCCCGCGTGGGTGCGGCGGCGGAGGGTGGGGGTGGGGGGCGGGGAGGTGGGGGTCTGGGCGAGGAGGGTGGCCAGGCGGGACGGGGTGGGGTGGCGGAAGACCTCGCGCAGGGTGACCTCGCGGCCCAGCTCCGCCCGGACCCGGTTCACCAGCCGTACCGCGAGCAGCGAATGCCCCCCGGACTTGAAGAAGTTGTCGTCCGGGCCGACCCGGCCGCGCTCCAGCACCTCCGCGAACAGCCGCAGCAGGGCGTCGGTGAGGGGCGTGGCGGCGGCCGGATCGGGATCCGGGGCGGCCGGGGCCGGGGCGCGCGGCAGGAGCACCGCCGAGGGGACCGCGTACTCCGGCAGCCGCTCCGCCGCCCACGCCTGGAGTTCCGCCTCCGTCACCCCGCCGCCGCCCGCCGGGACCGCCTCCGCGAGCAGCCGGCCGTCCTCCACCCGGGCCCGGGCCGACGCCACCGCCGGGTGCTCCGCCAGGACCGCCGCCACCCGGGCCGGGTCCACCGGATAACCCCCGGCCGACGGCCGGGCGGGCCGCCGGTCCACCGGGCCCGGCAGCTCCGACAGGCGCCGCGCCGGGCCGGCCGCGAACAGCTCCAGCGCCGATACCAGCAGCGCCGCGAGCCGGCCCGCGCCCGAGGGCCCGTACAGGTCGGTGGCGTACTCCAGCACCCCCGACAGCCCGCCGCCGGGCCGCTCGGTCAGGGCGAAGGTGAGCTCGGACTTCGCGGTCCGCGCCGCGAAGGACCGCTCCGTGCCCGCCAGCGGCCCGCCGGGCGCCGCCGCGGGAGCCGGGTTCACCTGGAGCATCACCTGGACGAGCGGGTCGTGCGCCGAGGAGCGGTGCGGGTTGAGGGCTTCCACCAGCAGGTCGAACGGCAGGTCCTGGTGCGCGTACGCCTCCAGGTCCGCCTCCCGCACCCGCGCCACCAGTTCCTCGAAGGCGGGGTCGCCGGCCGTGCCGGTCCGCAGGACCAGCGTGTTCACGAAGAAGCCGACCAGCCCCGACATGGCGTCGTCGTCGCGGCCCGCGACCGTGGTGCCGATGGCCAGGTCGGTGCCCGCCCCGGCCCGGGTCAGGGCCGCCGCCAGCGCGGCCTGGACCACCATGAAGAGGGTGGCGCCCTGCGCGTGCGCGATCCGCAGCAGTGCCCGGTGGGTGTCCGCGCCCACCTCGAAGCCGGTGACGGCGCCCCGCCCCGAGGGCACGGGCGGCCGTTCCCGCTCGGTCGGCAGGTCGATCAGGGGCGCCATCCCCGCCAACGCCCGGCGCCAGTAGGCCGCTTCGGGCTCGGCGTCCGCCAGCAGCCGACGCTGCCACAGCGTGTGGTCCGCGTACTGCACGGGCAGCGGCGACCAGCCGGGCTCCCGGCCCGTCGCCGCCCGGGCCTCGTACGCCGCCGTCAGATCGGCCAGCAGCGGCCCGGTGGACCAGCCGTCCGCCGCGATGTGGTGCAGCAGCAGCACCAGGGTCTGCGGGCCGCCGCCCTCCGGCAGCAGCAGCCAGGCCCGCAGCGGCAGGTCCCGCGCCAGGTCGAAGACGTGCCCGGCCGCCGCGTCGACGGCCGCCGCCACGTCGGCGGTGTGCACCAGCTCCAGCTGGGGCCGGGCCCCCTCCAGCACCCGCTGGTACGGCTCCCCGCCCTCGGCCCCGTACACCGTGCGCAGCACCTCGTGCCGGGCGGCGACGTCCGCCAGCGCCGCCGCGAGCGCCATCGGCTCCAGCGGCCGCTCCAGGCACCGCACCAGCGCGATGTTGTAGGTGGCGGACGGCCCCTCCAGCTGGTCCAGGAACCACAGCCGGCGCTGCGCGTACGACAGCGGGATCCGCTCGGGCCGGTCCGGTACGGGGACCAGCGCGGGCCGTGCCGCCCCGTCCCCGGCGGCCGCGCCGAGGCGCCGGTGCAGCGCCGACGGCGTCGGGGCCAGGAACAGGTCGCGGATCCCCGCCTCGACGCCGAGGACGGCCCGGATCCGGTTGACGAGCCGGCTCGCCAGCAGCGAATGGCCGCCGGACTTGAAGAAGTTGGCGTCGGCGGGGAACGCCCCGCCCTTGCCCAGGACCTTGGCGAACAGCCCGCACAGGATCTCCTCGCGCGGGGAGAGCACGGCGGGGGCGGCTGTGGCCTGGGGTACCACCTCCGCCGCCGCGAGCGCCGCGCACCGCGCCCGGCGCTCCGCCAGGGCCCGCCGCTCCGGCTCCCGGAGCAGCCCCAGGGCGCCGAGGCGGGCCGCCGGATCGGCGGCGAACGCTTCCAGGGCCCGTACGCACAGGTCCAGCAGCAGCCGGGCGGTGTCCTCGTCGAAGAGGTCGACGGCGTACTGCACGTGGACGTCGAGGCCGCCCGGGCCGCCGTCGGCCGTGTGCCGCTCCGCGCAGTGGAAGCTCAGGTCGAACTTGGCGGCGCCCAGGTCGGTGCTCCCGGCCCGGGCCGCCAGCGGGCCCAGCCGCACCCGGTCGTCGGCGGCCTCCCGTACGGTCAGCATCACCTGGAAGAACGGGTGCTCGCCCAACACCCGGTCCGGCGTCGCCATTTGCTCGACCAGCAGATCGAAGGGCAGGTCCTGGTGGTCGAAGGCGGCCAGGTCCGCGTCCCGGACCCGCTCGACGAGCTCACCGGCCGCCGGGTCCCCGGACAGGTCGGTGCGCAGGACGAGGGAGTTCACGAAGCAGCCGACCAGCTCGTGCAGGTCCTCGTCGGGGCGGCCCGCGACGGGCGTGCCGATCGCGAGGTCCTCGCCCGCCCCGGCGGCGGACAGGGCCGCCGCGAGGGCCGCCCGGACCACCAGGAACAGGCTCGCCCGCCGCTCCCGGGCCAGCGCCGCCAGCGCCCGGTGCGCGTCCGCGCCCACCGCGGCCGACAGGGTGGCGCCCCGGCCCGAGGGCTCGGCCGGACGCGGCCGGTCGGCGGGCAGCGCGGTCCGCGCGGGCAGGCCCGCCAGGGTCTCGCGCCAGAAGCCGAGCAGGCCGGCCGGATCGGCCAGCAGCTCCCGCTGCCACAGCGCGTAGTCGGCGTACTGCACCGGCAGCGGCTCCCAGGCCGGGCCGCGGCCCGCCAGCCGCGCCGCGTACGCCTCGCCGAGGTCGCGCAGCAGCGGGGCCAGGGACCAGCCGTCGGTGGCGATGTGGTGCACCAGCAGCACCAGGACGGCCCGCCCGTCACCCGGCACGAACAGCCGCGCCCGCAGCGGTGGCCGTCCGGCCAGGTCGAAGGTCTCCCGGCCGAAGCGGTCGACCAGCGCCTCCAGTTCGGCCGGTGTGCAGCCGCTCACCTCCAGGGGCTCGGCGGGACCGGCCAGCACCCGCTGGTACGGTTCGCCGCCCTCGGACCCGTACACCGTGCGCAGCACCTCGTGCCGGGCCACCAGGTCGTCCAGCGCGGCGGCCAGCGCCACCCGGTCGGGGACCGCCTCCAGCCGCAGCACCAGCGGCGCGTTGTAGGCGGCCGACGGGCCCTCGATGCGGCCCAGCAGCCACAGCGCCCGCTGCGCCGCCGACAGCGGGATCCGCTCGGGCCGGTCCGGTACGGGGACCAGCGCGGGCCGCGCCGCCCCCGCCCCGCCGGCCGCCGCCAGCCGCCGGTGCAGGGCGGCCGGGGTCGGCGCGAGGAACAGGTCCCGGATGCCGAGCTCCAGGCGGAGCGCGCCCCGGATCCGGTTGACGAGCTTGCTCGCGAGCAGCGAATGCCCGCCGCTGCGGAAGAAGTTGGCGTCGGCGGCGACCGGCTCGGCGCGGCCGAGGACCTCCGCGAACAGCCCGCACAGGATCTCCTCGCGGGGCGCGCGGACGTCCCGCCGGGCCGGGGCGGCGCCCCGGGCCGGTGCGGGCGCCGGGGCCGCGGCGGTGCGGTGGGGCCGCGCCGCCAGGGCCTTCGCCGCGCCGGCGGCCAGCAGCTCCAGGGCGCCGAGGCGGGCCGCCGGATCGGCGGCGAACGCTTCCAGGGCCCGTACGCACAGGTCCAGCAGCAGCCGGGCGGTGTCCTCGTCGAAGAGGTCGACGGCGTACTGGAGGCTGACGTCGATGCCGTCCGGGCGGCCGTCGGCGGTGTGCCGCTGCGCGCAGTACCAGGTGAGGTCGAACTTCGCCGCGTCCAGCGCGACGTCGGCCAGGCGGCCGGTGATGCCGCCGCCGAGTTCCACCCGGCCGTCGCCGCCCGGGCCGCCCGCGTCGACGGTCAGCATCGTCTGGAAGACGGGGTGGTGGCCGAGGGCCCGTTCCGGGCTGAGCCGCTCCACCAGCAGGTCGAAGGGCAGCTCCTGGTGCTCGTACGCCGCCAGGTCCGCGTCCCGCACCCGCTCCACCAGCTCCCCGACGGCCGGATCGCCAGACAGGTCGGTGCGCAGCGCCAGCGAGTTCACGAAGAAGCCGACCAGGTCGTACAGGTCCTCCTCGGGGCGCCCCGCGACGGGTGTCCCGATCACCACGTCCTCGCCCGCCCCGGCCGCCGACAGGGCCGCCGCGAGGGCCGCCCGGGCCACCATGGTCAGGCTGGCCCGGTGGCCGCGGGCCAGGGCGAGCAGGCCGCCGTGCGCGGCCGCGTCCAGCCGGGCGGTGAGCGCGGCCCCCCGGCCCGAGGGCTCGGCCGGCCGGACCCGGTCGGCGGGCAGGTCCAGCACGGCGGGGGCTCCGGCCAGCGCGGTCCGCCAGTAGGCCACCTGTTCGGCGGCCAGGCTGTCCGGGTCGGCCGGGTCACCGAGCAGTTCGCGCTGCCACTGGCCGTAGTCGGCGTACTGCACCGGCAACGGCTCCCCGCCGGGGGCCCGTCCGGCCAGCCGGGCCCCGTACGAGCGGGCGAGGTCGCGCAGCAGGGGGCGCACCGACCAGCCGTCGGTGGCCACGTGGTGGATCAGCAGCACCAGGGTGGAGGTGCCGTCACCCGGCAGGAACAGCCGTGTGCGCAGGGGCGGTTCGGTGGTGATGTCCAGGGGGGTGCGGACGAAGGCGGCCACCGCCGTGTCCCGTTCGCCCGGCGTCGCGCACTCCTCGGCGGTCAGCCGGGCGGCGGGGGCGTCCCGCAGCACCCGCTGGTACGGCTCTCCGTCCGGGCCGGCCGGCAGGACGGTGCGCAGCACCTCGTGCCGGTCCACGACGTCGGCCAGCGCGAGGGCGAGGGCCCCGGCGTCGGGTTCGCCGTCGAGGTGCAGGACGACCGGGGCGTTGTAGGTGGCGGAGGGGCCGTGCAGCCGGCCCAGGAACCACAGCCGGCGCTGGGCGTACGACAACGGGATCACGGTGATGTCCTTCAGGAGTCCTGGCTCGCGGCGGCCGCGACCAGCGTGTCGAGGTGGGCGGCCAGGTCCCGCAGGCGCGGGTTGGCGTAGACGGCCTTCACCGGGAGGGAGACGCCCAGTTCGGCGCGGACCCGCGAGACCAGCTTGATCGCGAGCAGCGAATGGCCGCCCAGCTTGAAGAAGTTGTCGTCGGGACCGACCCGCTCGGCGCCGAGCACCGCGGCCCACACGCCCGCGATCAGGGCCTGCGAGGCGGTCATGCCCCCGGCCGCGGCGGGGGCGGGCGCGGGGGCCGCCGTGGGGGCGGGCAGCGCGGCCCGGTCGACCTTGCCGCCCACCGTCACGGGGAACCGTTCCAGGGGCACGAACACGGCCGGGACCATGTAGCCGGGCAGGACGGCCGCGAGCCGCTCGCGCAGCGCCGCCTCCGTGACCCCGCCGGCCTGCCGGTCCGCCCGGTCCGCCCGGTAGTAGGCCACCAGGCCCGGGGCGCCGTGCACGTCCTCGCGCAGGACGACGACCGCCTCGGCGACCCCGGGGGAGGCCGCCACCGCCGCCTCGATCTCGGGCAGTTCGACGCGGTGGCCGCGCAGCTTGACCTGGCCGTCGGCCCGGCCCAGGTAGCCCAGCCGGCCGCCCGGCAGGAGCCGTACGAGGTCGCCCGTACGGTACATGCGGCCGCCGTCGCCCTCTCCGGCCGGGTCCGCGACGAACCGTTCGGCGGTCAGCGCGGGCCGGCCCCGGTAGCCGCGCCCCACCCGGGGCCCCGCCAGGTACAGTTCGCCGCTCGCGCCCTCGGCGACCGGGTTCAGCTTCTCGTCCAGGACCCGCATCCGCAGGCCCGGCAGGACGGTGCCGATGTGCGGGGCGTCGGCGGCGTCCACCCAGCCCGCCGTGGCGTCCACGGTGCACTCGGTGGGCCCGTAGAGGTTGACCGTACGCAGCACCCCGCGCGCCCCCAGCTCGCCGAGGCGCCGCCACAGGGCCGGGCTGAGGGCCTCGCCGCCGATCAGCAGGGTCAGCGGGCGGGGGCCGCCGTCGGCGCTGAGCAGGTCGAGCAGCGGATCGGCGTGCGCGGGGGTGATGTCCAGGTCGGTCAGGGCCTGTTCGTCGACCAGGGCGGCCAGCAACGCCGGGTCCGCGCGGGTCTCGTCGTCGATCATCACCAGGGTGTCGCCCCGGCACAGGCGCACCCACTGCTGCACGGAGGCGTCGAAGGACGGGGAGGCGTTCCAGCCGACCCGGCCGCCCTCGGTGACGGCGATCGCGGCGCCCTCCAGCTCGGCGAGCAGCGCGGACGCGGCGGCCCGGCCGACCTCGACGCCCTTGGGGCGGCCGGTGGAGCCGGAGGTGTAGATGACATAGGCCAGGGTGTCGCCCGTCACCGCCGCCGGCGTGTACGGGAGGTCGGGGCCCGGCGCGGTCAGCGCCTCCACCGCCAGGTGCGGGACGCCCTCGGCGAGCGGCGCGGTGTCCGGCCCGGCGGTGACGACCAGGTCGGCGCCCGCGTCCTCGACCAGGTAACGCCGCCGCTCGGCCGGCAGCTTCGGGTCCACCGGCAGATAGGCGGCGCCCGCGGTGAGGGTGCCGATCAGGGTGGTGACGAGCTCGGCCCCGCGCGGCAGGCACAGCGCCACCACGCTCTCCGGCCCGATGCCGCGGGCGGCCAGCCGGGCCGCGATCCGCGCGGCCTCGGCGCGCAGCGCGCCGAAGTCCAGCTCGCGCCCGCCCGCCACGACGGCGGTCCGGTCGGCCGGGGCCAGCGCGAGGCGCGCCAGCAGGTCGGGGGCGGTGCCCCCCGCGTGGGTGCGGGGGCGCTCGGGAAGTACGGCGGTCACGGCGGTCACTCCCCGGCGAAGACGGTGGTGGCGGGCTGGGTGGCGGGGGCGCAGTCGGCCAGCGCGACCGGCTCGCCCATGGCGACGAGGATCTTCCGGTCGCCCTTGAAGGCCTCGCGGCCGTGCGCGCACAGGATGTTGTCGACGAGCATCAGGTCGCCCGCCTGCCAGGTCTCCCGTACCGTGACCCGGTCGTACACGGCGTTGACCGCGTCGACCTCGGCGTCGGTGAGCCGGGAGCCGTCGCCCAGGTAGGTGTTGAAGGGCAGCCCGTCCTCGCCGTAGGTCTCCACGAGCACCTCGCGGACGTCCGGGTCGAGGGTGCGGCTGTTCCAGAACGCGAAGTGGTTGAACCAGGTCCGCTCGCCCGTCACGGGGTGGGTGACGATCGCCGACCGGCGCTGCCGGGTGATCATCGAATCGTCTTCCTCCACCCACTCGTAACCGACCGTGTTCTCCTCGCAGTAGGCCTCCGCGACCGCCTTGTCCCGCGTGGCGAACGTCTTGTACCAGGGCAGCCCGGCGAGTTCGGAGTAGTTGCGCACCAGCAGCCAGCCGGCCCGCTCGAACCGGGCGACCAGCTCCGGCGGCAGCAGCCGCAGCGCCTCGCGCATGTCACCGACGGTGGTCGCCCCGCCCTCCTCGGGGGCGGTCACGCAGCCGAACAGCAGCACGCCCGGGAAGTCCAGGGTGTAGCTGTTCTCGTTGTGCAGCCGGATCGGCTGGACGGCCGGCAGATCGGTGGAGGAGAACACGCCCTCGCCGAAGTCGGTGCGCGGCGTGGCCTTCTCCTTGTACCCGGCGCGCCGCTCGATCAGCGCGTCCCGGGCGGCGGCGAACGAGGCCGCGTCCTCGACGGGCAGGCCGCGCAGCAGCACGGCGCCGCTGCGCAGCAACTCGGCCTGGATCGCGGGGCGGTGCGCGGTGAGCCAGGCCACGGCGGCGGCCTGGTCGAGGCCGGCCGGGGTGTGGACGACGACGGGCTTGCCGGGTTCGCGGACCGGGCTGACGCCGGTGGCCGCGGCGGGGGACTCTGCGTACGTGGTCATGGAACGTCCTTGAGGGGGAGAGCGGGATTTACGGGAGGCGGAGCGGCGGCGCGGGCCGGGGCGGGTCAGGCGGCGGCCGGGGCGGTGGTGTGGCCGCCGACCACGGGAGCCAGCACGGAGAAGAACTCCGGCAGCTGCTCCTGGAAGTAGAAGTGGCCGCCGGGCAGGACGTACGCGTCGAAGTCCCCGTCGGTGATCTGCGCCCAGCGGCCCAGCGAGACGGCCGGGGCGACCGGGTCGGCGTCTCCGCCGATCACCGTCACCGGGCAGGAGACCTTGGCGTCGGACTCCTCGCAGCGGTAGACGTCGTCGATGGCGAAGTCGGCCCGGATGGACGGCAGGATGATCTCCCTCAGCTCCGGTTCGTCCAGGATGCCGTCGTCGGTGCCGCCGCGCTCCTTGATCGCGGCGACCAGCTCGTCGTCGTCCAGCAGCTCCGGGTACACGGCGCACGGGTTGGCCAGGAACGGGGCCCGGCAGGCCGACGCGACCAGGGCCCGGGGGGCGTGTCCGGCCGCCTCCAGGCGGCGTACCACCTCGAAGGCGACGAGCGAGCCCATGCTGTGCCCGAGCACCACCAGGTCCTCGGTGACCCCGGCGGGCAGCGCCGCCACGACCGGCCCGGCCAGGTCGGCGATGTCGCGGGGCAGGTCCTCCGCGAAGCGGGCGCCCCGGCCCGGGTACTGGCCGATCAGCAGGCGCACGTCGGACGGCAGGTGCGCGCGCCACTCCGCGTACGCGTGGGCGTTGCCGCCGGCGTGCGGCAGGACCAGCAGCGCCGTGCGCTGCGGGCCCTCGCCCGGAAGGTCCCAGACGACGTCGTCGGGCGCCGGGGTGAAGCCGGCCTGGTCCTGGTCGTCGGTGCTCATGACGCTCATGAGGAACTCCGTTCCTGGTCGGTGGTGGTGCGGCGGCGCAGGGCGGGCCTGGCGCGCCGGGGTGCGGGCGCCGCGGGCGCCAGCAGCCGGGTCTCGATGTGCTGGGCGAGCGTGGCGGGGGTGGGGTGCTGGAAGACGTCGCGCAGGGTGAGGGTGACGCCGAGGGCGCTGCCGATGCGGTGCGTGAGACGGGCGGCGAGGAGGGAGTGGCCGCCCTGGTCGAAGAAGTTGTCGTCGATCGACAGCGGGGAGGGCGTGGCCAGGGCCTCGCTGAACCAGGTGCGCACCCGCTCCTCCAGCGGCGTGCGAGGGGCGCGGCCGCCCGCCGTGGTCACGGCCTGCGGTGCGGGCAGGGCGCTCTTGTCGATCTTCCCGTTGGGCGTCAGCGGCAGCCGGTCCAGCAGGACGACGAAGGCCGGGACCATGTGGTCGGGCAGGAGCGTGCGCAGCCAGAGGCGGACGTCCTGGGGCGAGAGGCCCGCGTCGGTGGTGACCAGGTAGGCGGTCAGCTGGGGCGTGCGGTGGTGGTCCGGGTGGGTGGCGAGGGTGGCTTGGGTGATGTGGGGGTGGGTGGTGAGGGTGGTTTCGATTTCGGTGG
>NZ_JBVJLO010000024.1:0-102172 GCF_055584685.1 Streptomyces sp. NPDC102258 | reverse complement strand
TTCCGATCTCCCGCGGAGCGGGACCCCAGGCGCTGCGCGCCTGGGCAGGGAGCCCGCCTCGCTGCGCTCGGCGGGAGGGCCGCTTCGCGGCCCAGAGTCGGCCCTCCGCTCCGCTCCGGGCCGATTTGGCCTCCGCTTCGCTCTGGCCAAGGCCCAGGCGCTGCGCGCCTGGGCAACGAACCCGCCTCGCTGCGCTCAGCGGAGGCCTTGCTTCGCAAGGCCATAGCCGGCCCTTCGGGCCGGTCTCCCCCCTACGCTTCGCTCCGTGGGGAAGGCCAGGCGCTGCGTGCCTGGACAGGGGCCCGCCTCGCTGCGCTCGCCGGGAGGGCCGCTTTGCAGCCCTGAGCTGGCCCTCCGCTCTGCTCAGGGCCAGCCTTGGCCCTCGCTTCGCTCAGGCCAAGACCTAGGCGCTGCGCGCCTAGGTAGCGAACCTGCCTCGCTGCGCTCGGAGGAGGCCCGCTTCGCAGGCCCATTGCCAGCCCTTTGGGCTGGCCTGTCCTTTGCTTCGCTCCGGACAGTTCTAGGCGTTGCGCGCCTAGACAGTGAAGCCTTCGCTCTGCTCAGAGCCGGTTTGTCCTCCGCTTCGCTTCAGACAGTCCCCCGTTTCGTTCCGGACCTAGGGCGCTGATTACCGGCCCGCCCCCCTTAACGCCGTTAACACCCACCGAGCCCACTACGAGGCCAGACAATCCATCAGTTGGCCGCAGAGCCAACACCAGGCCTCCCGCCAACGGGGTGATTCAAAGTGAAGTAAGGATAGAGATAGGAATCAGTCAGATTCTGCGTGGTTATGGACACCGTGTCCGGGGTGGCGGTGTGTGGGGGCTAGACGGGTAAGGGGGCGTTGGGTTCTGTCGGAGATGGCGGACGTAGGACGTTGTGAGGCGTTGAGCGCGGCAGCCGACGGCCTATAGAAGGTACGGAGATGCGTTGTCGCAGGTCAGACGGGGTGCGGGGGGAAAGTTATGTCCCCTCAGGAGGGACATAACTCGGGCGATGTGTCGCTGCTAGGGGGACAGAACGACGGCAAAACGTCAGTGAGGCTGACGCTTTTTGGGCTAAAACGTCGGGGGGGCTGACGTTTTAGCGGAGATAGGTCCGCGAACTGGGTGAGGGGAGGGAGTGGTTGGGGAGCCGCGGCCGGGAGGCGGCTGGAAGCGTCATGGCTGAGATGTGTCCCTGCTGAGGGGACACAAGACACGCCGAACGTCAACGAGCGTGACATTAGTGTCACCCTTGTTGACATACTCTCTCTGCAGATCAACGAAGTGGAGAGCATCCTCGTGTCATCAGAGCCACAGCGCCGTCGGCCGAGTCCGTCGCGCGCGCCGCGTCCTGATCTCCCCGTTGATGACGCGATCTCGGCCTGGAGTCAGCCGCTGGCTCCGGTCAAGGATCTGGACAGTCTCGCGAAGCGGTACCCCAGCCGGAAGCTCACCCTGGACGGCGAGCGCAAGCCGCTGGAGTTCTACGGGACGCAGAGTCAGCCAAATGCGTTTTCGATGGACAGCCTTGAGTTTTTTTTGGTGATCGCCCAGTACTTCAGGGAAGCCTTGCCCCTGAGGCTCATCCTGCTGCTGATCGCGTGTCAGCGCGCGGGGGGGCGGATTCCGCTTACTCAGGAGGAGATGGCTACGATCCTGGACGTCAGCCGGACAAAGACGTCGGAGGCACTGCACACTGTCATGTCTCATGGGATCGTCTTCAAGGTGCGGCGGGGTGTGTACCAGTTCAACCCGCCTTACAGTTACCGGGTGGCCGAGTTCATCCCGGGGACCGAGACGGCGGGTGAGTTCGTGAAGGTGGAGCAGCACAGCACCATCTCGCAGATTCGCGGTGACACGAGCCTGCCCGATCTGGTGCGCTTCCCGTCGCTGGACCACATGCGGCAGGCAATCGAGGAACTGCGGGCCGAACGGTCCAAGGAGCGCGCTGCGCGCCGGCTGAGCCGGGCGCAGCGTAAGGAAGAAGGGACAGCTCAGTGAGCACCTTGCGATTCGCTGCGGTCAACGCCGACGGGCTTCTCTCCGACCTGGACCTGCCGCCGGCTGCGTACCGCGTGCTGCTGAAGCTGCGTTCGCTGAGTGAGCCCGGGGGGCGGATCCTCATCGATCAGGCCTCCATCGGGGGGATGCTGGAGCTCAGCCGGCCGAGCGTCAATGCGGCGCTGCGGAGCCTGGAGCTCGCGAAGCTCGTGCGGAAGGTCAGGAACGGGGTCTACCAGATCAATCCGATGCTGGCCGGGTACAACTCCTTCGAGGACGCCGTCGCCGCGGTGAACGAGATGGCGCCCGAGGAGCGGCTGGACGCCCGGGGGTATGTCGCCAGCTACCACCAGGCGGTGGCGGAGTATCAGGACCAGTTGGCGGAGCAGCGTAAGAAGCGGGCGGCGCAGGCCGCTGCGAAGAAGGCTGCGGAGTCGAAGCGGCGGAGGACGTTGCACGCCGTCGGGTAGGTGGGCAGGGCCCTGGAGGGGTTCTGAGGGGGTTTTGGGAGTGGTTGAGGGCCTCGGGGTATCCCGGGGCCCTCTTTGCGTTGTCAGGGGCTGTGCGGCGGTTGTGTGGCCTTCTTCTAGAACGCGAAGTCGACGTAGTCGATGTCGGTGAATTCGACCAGCAGGCTCGTGGCGCGGGCGCCGTTGTCCTTGAAGTAGATCTCCTGGAGGGCTTCGGCGGTGATGTGCCGGAGTTGGGCTTCGGTGGCGCCGGATTCCTGGGCGGTGAAGAGGCGTTGGGCGTACTCCGGGGGAAGGTGCTGGGTGATGCGGCGCATGCGGCCGTCGTCGGTGGTGCCGGGGGCGGCGGTGAAGCCGAAGCGGGCGCGGGTTTCGATGACCAGGCCGGTGGTGCGGGCGGCCTGGTCGCGGGCGCGTTTGCGGACGAGGGGCTGCCAGCGGCGGCGTACCTCCGCCTCCAGGCGGGCGGCCAGTTCGGGTTTGGGCTGCTTGAGCTGGTTCTTGACGTAACGCTCGACCGTGCGTTGGGAGATGTTGAGGAGGGCGGCTGCCTGCTTCGTGGATTTGAGGTTCTTGACCAGGAAGCGCATCTGGGCGCCCGCCGATTTGGGGATCGGGCGGGTGAAGTGGAGTTCGTCGGCCTTGGTCAGGCTGTCCGAGATGTCGTCGGGCATGGTGTGTGGTTACTCGCCGTCTGCCGCTGCGTCGTGGCCCTTGATGTGGCGGGCCGGGTTGAGGCCTTCGTCGAGCATGCCGACGGCCCAGAGGAGGGGCTGGGTGCCTTCGTGCTTGACCATGCCGGGGCTGACACCCAGGCGGAAGCCGCCGGGGAGGGGCTTGCCTTCCGGGGTGCGGGGGAGGAAGTCGAGGGGGCTGGGGCCGGGGGAGAGGTAGACCGCGCAGTCGGAGAGGACCGCGATGGGGTGGAGGCCGGCCTCGGTGGAGAGCTTGCGCATCTTGCGGTGCATGTTGACGCGGGCCGTGGAGATGACGGCGGCGCGGATGTCGGGGCGCCAGGTGGGGCGTTCCAGGGCGGGCCAGGGTTCGCCGGGGCGGTAGGCGGCGCCCTGGGGGCGTTCGCGGAGCTTGCCGATGCCGCCCTTGACGGTGGACTTGATCGCCGAGAGGACCGCGGTGGAGAGGGGGCCACGCTGTTTGTGGATGGCCATGGCCTCAAGGAACTCGGGCTCGGTGAGGGCCGGGGTGACGCCGAGGTCGGCCATGGTGGCGAGGTAGGCGTCGCGCAGGCGGGTGTACCAGGCGTCGAGGTAGGGGGCGTGGTCGGGGCGGAGCCAGGCTTCGGTGGGGCGGACGTCGTGGCCGAGCTCCTGGGCGTAGGCCAGGGTCGGGGTGGCGTACCAGGCGGGGCCGGTGGGGGCCTTGCCGTGGGGGGTGAAGGGGCTGGGCAGGCGGGGGTCGTGGGGGACCGAGGAGAGGTCGGCCAGCCAGCAGCCGGGGGTCTTGGGGTCGAAGCGGGGGTGGGGGGTGTGGACGGCGGGGCCGACGCCGACGACGAGGCGGTTCGCGGCGGCGGCGAAGGCCATGTTCACGTCGATGCCGACCGCGTGGGTGGCGGCGCACTCCGCGTCCGTGAGGAGTTCCGGGTCGCGGATCCAGTCGTAGGCCTCTTCGTCGAGGACCTGGTCCGGGGTGCGCTGGTGGGAGCGGGGGTAGAGGGACGCGACCACCGGGTGTTCGTCGGGGGCCTCCGGGGGGGCCGGGTCGACGGGGCGGGTGAGGGAGCCGGGGACGGGGGCGGATTCCCAGGCGTTGGTCTGCGGGTTGCGCGCGGCGCGGGTGGGCGGACGTAGGGCCGTCATCAGTTCCAGGCCCGTGACGGCGGTGGAGCCGCGGGGGGTGAGGACGCGGGCGGCGTACGTGGTGAGCAGCTCGGCGAGTTCGGGGGCCGGGAGGTCCGGGGTGTCCTCGCCCCAGGCGCGGGCGTCGAGGGCGCCCCAGGGGAGGACGGCGAGCTGGACGCACTGGCGGCCGGTGGTGGGGGAGGCCGGGCGGTAGACGCGGGCCCAGGGGCCGAAGCCGCGGCGGGTGAGTTGCCACTTGGCCTTGGTGAGCTGCTTGATCACGGGGTGGTTGTCCGGGAGGCGCAGGGCGCGGCGGTCTTCGAGTGTGAGGGGGAGGCCGAGGGCTTCGCAGGCGGCGGGGGTGAGGACGAGGAGGGGGTCGCCGTCCTTGCCGTTGCGGTGGAGACGGGGGGCGCGGAGGTCGGCGTCGGGGCTGAGGGCCCAGGTGATGAGGGCGGGGAGGTCGGAGGTGGGGTGGGGGAGGAGGAGGCCGTCGGCGGCGTGGGCGTGGCCGGTGCCGTCCAGGACGGCCAGGGGGCCGTTGCCGGAGAAGAGGGGGAGGGGGGATGTGGTGGCCGGCTTGGGGGAGGGCCTGGTGGGTGAGGGGGCGTTAACGGCGTTAACGGTGGCCGGGGTGGGGGGTGTCGCGGTGGGGGTGGCGTTAACGGCGTTAAGGGTGGGGGTGCGGGGTTCGGGGTGGGGTGGGTTGGGGTGTGGCGTGGGGGCGTTAACGCCGTTAACGCCGTTAACAAGGTCCTCGGTGTGGGAGGGGTGGAGGGAGGCGAGACCTTCCAGGAGGCGGGCGTAGGCGGCGCGCTTGGGAGGGCGGGGGGCGGTGCGGCCCGTTTCCCAGGAGGTGACCGTTTCGCGGCGGACCGAGAGGGCCTTGGCGATCTGGTCCTGGCTCAAGCCTCCGGCCTCGCGCAGGCGCCTCCGCTCGTCGGGGCTGGGCAGCGGGTCCAGGGCTGCGGCCTCTTCGAGCAGGGCGTCGACCGCTGCGAAGAGGGTGGTCTGTTCGTTCATCTCGCTCATGGATACCTCCAGCGGCAGCCTACGTGAATCGCACTGTGGAACGCACATGGAACGCACGTGGGGTATTAACGGCGTTAACGGTGCCTCCGCCTCGGACGGCATGCGGGGGCGTTGCCGGTTGCTCAGTCAGCGCCCCCGCGTGTGCGGTCTCAGATGCGGGTCAGGAGGAGTTCGGTGACCGCCTTGAGATCGTCCGGGGTGAGGTGCGCGGTCAGGGCGTCCGCGATCGTTTCCGGGGACTGGGTGGAGATCGTGATGCGGGGGGTGGGGGCCGGGGCGGGGGGTTCGGCGTTAACGGCGTTAACGGCGTTAACGGTTGGGGGGGTCGGGCGGGTGCGTTGGCGGGGTGGGTTGACCGCCTTGATGCTCTCGTCGGCGGCTGCCTCCTGGGCCTCCTGGGGGAGGCGGCCGATGCGGCGGGCCGGCTCGACCTTCAGCTCGCCGGTCTCCACCTTCTCCTGGAGGGTGGGCGTCAGGTTGAGCAGGGTCAGCCGCTGGGAGACCCAGGCCGCCGTCTTGCCGATCCGCTTGGCCACCTGAGCCTGGGAGCCGTGGACGTCGACGAGTTCCTGGAGGGCGCGGGCCTGGTCCATGGGGGCCACGTCGACCCGGTGGACGTTGGCGATGAGCGCCGATTCCAGGATGTCCGCCGCCGAGGCCGAGAGGGCGTCGTTGACGTGGATCTGGATGGTCTTCAGGCCGGCGAGGTGGGCGGCGGCGAGGCGTCGGTTCCCGTCGATGACCACGTACGGGGCGCGGCCCAGGCCGTCGGTCGCGCCCGGGTGGGCCTCCATGAAGGCCATCCGGGTCGCGACCGCGAGGGGCTGGAGCTGGCCCCGTACGGCCAGGGACTCGGCCAGCTCGTCGAGTTCGGTGAGGTCCTCGCGGAGGTTGAAGGGGTTGTGGGCGAGGGCCTCGATGGGGACCTCGGAGGGCGGGACGACCCCGGAGGTGGGGGCGCCGGTGGCCTCGGCGATGGCGGCGCGGCGGGAGCTCACGCCGACCGGCTGGGCGCGGGCGAAGGAAGCCGATACCCCGAGCTTGTCGGCCTTGCTCATGAGATCTCCCTTGCGAGGGCGCGCAGGGCCACGGCCTGGTCGCCCTTGGGTGCGTAGACGAAGAGCGGTTGCTTCACGCGGACCGCCTCGCGCTGTTCCTTGAGGTCGGGGACGATCGCCACCACGCGGGGATCCTTTATGTCCATCCAGGCCTGGAGGGACGATGTGGCGATGTAGCCGCGGCGGCCGTCGTAGAGGTTCACGACGAGGCCGAGGTAGTCGATGTCGAGGCTGAGGTCGTCGCGCAGGTCGTTGATCTGCGAGGTGAGGAGGTCGTACGCGTCGGCGGAGGAGTCCTCGGCCTGTACGACGATCAGCGCGCCGGACGCGCCCGGCTGTTCGGCGTCGCGGCGGCGGCCGTAGTAGATGGCGGCGTCCATGCTGAGGCCGAGGCTGGGCGGGCAGTCGATCAGGATGACGTCGTAGTCGGACTCGACGGGGGAGAGGGCGCGCTCCAGGGCGGCCTCGCGGGCGCGGACCGTGGAGAGGCGGACGTCGAGGAGGAAGGCGTCCGTGCAGGCGGGCAGGAGGTGGAGGCGGTCGCCGAAGCGCTCGTCCGGGATGGGGACGATCAGGTCGGAGAGCGGTCCCTTGGCTTCGCCCGCCATGTGGCAGGTGAGGCTGTCGCCGCCGATGGGGAGCGGCTGCTGGCCGAGCTGCTTGGTGAGGTGGCCCTGCGGGTCGAAGTCCACGAGCAGGACGCGCATGCCGAGGCCCGGGAGGTCTTCCAGGTCCAGGGGGGTGGCAGGTGCGGGGGCGTGGTGCTGCTCGGTTTCGTCGGCCGGGCCGAGGCGGGCCAGCTGACGGGCGATGCGGACCGGGTGGAGTGAGGAGGGGTCCTCGGCGAGGGCTTCGGCGGTGCCGGCGGTGATGGCGGTCTTGCCGACGCCGCCCTTCTGGTTGCACACGACGATGCGGCGGACCACGGAGGGGCGCTTGACGGTGGGCGCCGGGTTCAGCTCCAGCCAGAGGACCACCGCTTGGGCGAGACCCTGGATGAGGGAGACGCCGCGGTCCTTGGCGTGAGTGCGGAAGGACTCCCACTGGCCGGCCGGGAGCCAGGTCGAGAAGGACTCGGCGCCGGAGGTGTCGACGGGGGAGGGGGCGGAGGCGAGGGCGCTCCATTGGGCGATGCCCTCGTGGACGGCGTCCTGGATGTCGACCCGCAGCTGGGCGGTGCGGATCTTCAACTCCTGGCGGAGCCACGGGGGGAGCTTGGAGACGACCTTCTCTCGGTCGCTCTGGGACGAGGGCGAAGTCATGAGAGGGACTTTACTAACGTTCTTGGGTGCGCGTGAGCGCCACGCTTGGGTTTTGCTAACGAAGGGGCCTGGAGGGGTGGGGAAAGGGGGGCAGGGCGGCCTCGTGCACGCCGTGGCGAGCACCCCCGTGGTTCGCCACGGCGTGCACGGGGCCGCCCTGTCGGGGGGAGCCGTCAGGCCGTCAGCCGGTGGTGGTGGAGTTGGGGAGGACCGTGTGCAGGCCGAGTTCGGTCCGGCAGGCGGGGGAGCCCGCGGGGTCGAAGAAGGGCCGGCGCCGCTCGGGCGTGATCCCGGGGAGGAGGTAGTTCCACAGGTCCACCACCCGGCAGTGCAGGTCGCCGCGGCCGGTGCGGACGTGCGAGGTGACCTGGATGCCGGTGAACGAGCCGACCAGGAAGGTCGAGAGGTCGCGTACGTCGAGGAAGGGGTGGAGGTCACCACGCTCCTGGGCCGGCGTCAGGCAGTGGACGCAGGTGTCGATCCAGGTGTTGTACGGGGACGGGTCCGGGTGCGTGAACGAGCCCAGCTCGATGACCAGGCGGATCCCCGCGCGGACGCGGACGTTGGAGCGCAGGCCGGCCGCCATGCGGTGGGTGAGGTCGATGACCGTCTGGAGGCCCGGGTTCTCGATGGCCGGGACGGCGTCCGACACCTGGAACTGTTCCTCGATCAGGGTGCGGGCGAGGGCGTCCTTGGACTGGAAGTGGAAGTACAGGGCGCCCTTGGTGACTCCGGCGTGCTTGACCACGTCGCTGAGGCTGGTGCCGCCGAAGCCGGCGCGGTCGAAGGCGGTGGCCGCGCCGTCGAGGATCGCCTGCCGGGTGATCTCGGCCCGTTCCTGCCTGACCCTCGCCACGTGGGTCCTCCTGTCGCGGTCGCTGTCGGTCGTGGTGGTGTGCGGGGTCAATCTATGAGGCGGGGTGAAAGGAAACCAGTCGACCAGTACTTTTAAGGAGCGTTGGGGCGGTGAATTGGGATGGAGTGGGGCGGTTTGTGTTGTTCCTTTTTGGCGGAGGAGGGACTTAACGGCGTTAACGGCTTGGGTGGTTGAGGAAGGAGGGGGCCCTCAACGGCGTTAACGCCGTTAACGCCGCGGGGGCCGGCGCTGACACGTGTGCCGGGAGTGTGGGTGGGGGGTGGGGGTCTCCGGTGGGAGTCCGTCCGGGCTCTGGTGGGGGCGTCGAGCGTTGCCGCGACGATCCCGTACCCCTGTCCGGGGCGAATCACGGAGCCCCCATGGTCAAGCAGGAGCGTGCGTTACGTACGCGGGAATCTCTGGTGCGCGCGGCCGCGGAGGTGTTCGCCGAGGAGGGGTTCGCCGTCGCCTCGGTCGCCGCGATCAGTGAGCGGGCCGGGGTGACCTCCGGCGCGCTGCACTTCCATTTCGACGGGAAGGACGCCCTGGCGGAGGCCGTCGAGGAACGGGCCGCCGAGAGGGTGCGGGGGATCACCGGGGTGGGGCGGGACCCGTTGCGGGCGCTGGTGGGGTCCTCGTACGCGCTGGTGGCGTTGGCCGGTGACGACGTGCTCGTGCGGGCCGCGTTCCGGCTCGGGGCGGACGTCGCGCACCGCAGCCGGGTGGACCTGCGGGCGCAGTGGCGGCGGTGGGCCGAGGAGGCGCTCGGCGGGGCGGCGCGGGACGGGCTGCTGGCCGAGGGGGTGTCGGTGCCGGACGCGGCGCGGCTGGTGGTGGCTGCCATGGTCGGGCTGGAGGCGCTCGTTCCGTCCGGGCCGGGAGCCCCGCACGCGCTGACCCGGTTCTGGTCGGTGCTTCTGCCGGGGATCGCCCCGGATGGCGCTCTTGAAACAGACTGAGTGGTTTGCTTGGCGAGAGCGTGGTGGAGGTGCGGGCGGGGGCTGATGGTCTTTTATGGGCTCCGTGGTGAGCTGAGATTTGGAAGGAGCAGCAGGTCAGAGGGTGTTTTGGCGGTGCGGTAAAACAGCATGTACGGTTTGGTATTGACAAACCGTCCGGCCTGTTTTTTACTGGCTCTCGCGACTCATCCAAGGACAGGGGAGTACGACGTGGACATCGATGTACTGGGCGCACTCGCCGTGCGGGAGAACGGGATCTCCATCACGCCCACCGCCCCCAAGCCCCGGCAGGTCCTGGCGCTCCTGGCCCTCCATGCCGATCAGGTCGTGCCGGTGTCGGCACTGATCGAGGAGCTGTGGGGCGCCGTGCCGCCGCGCAGTGCCCGGACGACGCTGCAGACGTACGTGCTGCAGCTGCGGGCCCTGATCGCGACCGCCCTGGAGGGCGGCGACGCGGAGCGGACGGCCAAGGACGTGCTCGTCACGCTTCCCGGCGGCTACCTGCTCAACAGCGGTGGCGGGACGAGTGACGTGAAGGAGTTCGACCGGCTGGCGGCGCTCGGCTACCGGGCCATGGACGCCGGGGACTTCCCGACCGCCGCGCAGCGGCTGCGCGAGGCGCTCGCGCTGTGGTCCGGGCCCGCGTTCGCCGACGTGCACGGCGGCGTGCAGCTGGACATGGAGACGCGGCGGCTGGAGGAGATCCGGCTGTGCGCGCTCGACCAGCGCATCGAGGCCGACCTGAAGCTCGGGCGGCACCGGGAACTGCTGGCGGAGCTCACCGTGCTGGTGAGCCGGTACCGCACGCACGAGAACCTGCACGGGCAGTTCATGATCGCCCTGCACCGTTCCGGGCGGCGCGGCGAGGCCCTGGACGTGTACCAGCGGCTGCGCGCCACGCTCGTCCGCGACCTCGGGCTGGAGCCGTCCGCCGCGCTGCGCCGGTTGCAGCGGTCGATCCTGATGGCCGGTCCGGAGAGCCTGGGGGCCGCCAAGACGGCGGTGGCCGTGGCCGCGGGGGCCGGTATGGGCGTACGGGCGGCGGACCGGCTCGTACGGGCCTGAGCCGGCGGGCCGGTGGCCGGGCCCGGGATCGCCGGGCGGGTGCCGGGTGCGGGTGCGGAGTGCCGGGTGCCGGGAGCGGTGTGCGGACGCAGACGGAGCGGACGGGGCGGAAGGAGACGGAGCGGTGCAGGAGAGGTCGGAGCGGACCCGTCGGCGGTTGGTCGGCGCCGGGGCCGAGTTGTTCCACCGCAGCGGATACGCCAACGCCACGCTCGGCGAGATCGCGGGCGCGGCCGGGGTGACGAAGGGGGCGCTGTACTTCCACTTCGCCTCCAAGGACGAGCTCGCGGACGCCGTGCAGCGCCGGGGCTGCGGCCTGCTGCGCGACGCGGTGCGCGGGCTGCACGAGAGCGGGGCCTCGCCCCTTCAGACGCTGATCGACGCCACGCACTGGCTGGCGCGGACGCTGCACGAGGAACCGGCGATCCCGGCGAGCTTCCGGATCACCAAGGAGTGCGCCGGGCACCAGTCGGCGCAGATGGACTTCCAGGAGGCCTGGCTCGCGGCGGTCTCCGACCTGCTGCGGCTGGCGCGGGACACCGGCGAGCTGCCGTTCGACGCCATGGCCGGCGCGGCCGGCGCGGCCGGGGACTCGGCGTCCGCCGCCGAGCGGTGGGAGAGCGCGGAAGCCCTGGTGGCGGCGGCGGTCTGCGGCATCGAGGTGCTGTCGGGGACCGGGCTGTCGTACCGGGAACTGCGGCGGAAGGTGGCCGCCCTGTGGGGGCTGCTGCTGCCGAGCCTGGTGGGCCGGGCCCGGGCGGGCGAGTACCGGACGGACGCCGGTGACGAAGCCTGCGACGGGGCCGGGACGAGCGGTGTGCGCGGTTACGGCGGTTACGAGTTCCTCCGGAGCGGGGTGTAGGTCCCGCCCGGGGATGTGCGACGCGGGCCCCGGTGCGGGGGCCGCGGGTAGCGGTGCGATTCGACGAACCACGAAGGGGGAGACCGTGAAGATCCAGGTTCTGGGTCCGCTGAGTGCCGAGGTCGACGGGGATTCGATCGTGCCGACGGCGGCCAAGCCGCGGCAGCTCCTCGCGCTCCTGGCGCTGCACCCCGGGCAGGTGATGCCGGTGCCGACGCTCATGGAGGAGCTCTGGGGCCAGGACCTGCCCGCCAGCGCGCTGACCACGCTGCAGACGTACGTCCTCCAGCTCCGCCGCAGGCTCGGCACCGCCATGGGGCCGGGGCGGCCGGGCGCGGCGAAGGAGGTGCTCACGACGCGGCACGGCGGGTACCTGCTCCAGGTGCCGCCGCAGTCCGTCGACGTGAACGCGTACGGGAGCCTCGTCGCCCGGGGGCAGAGCGCCTTCGAGGCCGGCGACGACCGGACCGCGGCCGACCTGCTGCGGGAGGCGCTCGCGCTGTGGCGGGGGCCCGCGCTGGTCGACGTACGGGTGGGGCCGGTGCTGGAGATCGAGGTGCTGCGGCTGGAGGCGAGCCGGCTGGTGGCGGTGGAGCGGCGCATCGACGTCGATCTGCGGCTCGGGCGGCACTCCGAAGTGCTCGCCGAGCTGACGGAGCTGACCGCGCGTCATCCGCAGCACGAGGGGCTGCACTCGCAGCTGATGGTGGCGCTGTACCGGTCCGGGCGGCAGGCCACGGCCCTGGACGTGTTCCGGCGGCTGCGCGGCCGGCTGGTCGGGGAGCTGGGCGTCGAGCCGTCGCCGCAGCTGAGGCGGCTGCACCAGGCGATGCTGGCGGTGGATCCGGCCCTGGACGTCGCGGCCGGTCCCAAGCGGGGGTCCACCTTCGACCTCTATGCCGCCTGAGCCGGTGGGGGGCCCTTCCGGGGCGGTTGACATCAAGTGCGGTCGAGGTATGAGGATCACGGGCATGGACACCAAGAGCGCGGCGCACGCCGCCGACGTCGAAGCGATCGGGCGGCTCGTCGCCGCGGTCGAGCGTTCCCAGCGGAACAAGGACCCGGAGGAGTTCCTCAGCCTCTTCCACCCGGACGCGGTCTGGACGACGGCCCACGGGAAGGTCCTCATCGGCTTCGACGCGATCGCGGAGTTCACGCGTGCGGTGCTGCCGGCGGCGGACTGGGACGGGCAGGTCACCTACGAGGTGGACCACGTGCTCTTCGTCCGGCCCGACGTCGCGGCGGTCAAGGTGCGTCAGCGCTACCGGTCACCGGACGCGGAGAGCGAGGGCGCGCCCCTGTACGTGGTTTCCCGGGAGAAGGACGGACGCTGGCTGCTGACGGCCTGCCAGAACACCGCGGTCGTCCCCGAGGTGGGGTAGCGGCGGGGCGGGTGGCAGGGTGGGGGGATGGGAGATCGAGGTGTGGGGCTGGTCCCGTTCCGGGTCGATGTGGCGCGGGAGGAGCTCGACGATCTCGACGGGCGGCTGCGCCGGGTGCGGTGGCCCGATGAGCTCGACGGCGTCGGGTGGGCGTACGGGATGCCGCTGGGCGAGATGCGGGAACTCGTGCGCTACTGGCGCGAGGAGTACGACTGGCGGGCCGCTGAGGCCCGGCTGAACCGGTGGCCGCAGTTCACCACCGTCATCGACGGGGCGCGGGTGCACTTCGCGCATCTCCGCTCGCCCGAGCCGGACGCCACGCCGCTGCTGATGACGCACGGCTGGCCGGGGTCCTTCGTGGAGTTCCAGCGCGTCGCGGGGCCGCTGACCGATCCGCGGGCGCACGGCGGGGACCCGGCCGACGCCTTCCACCTCGTGCTGCCGAGCATCCCCGGCTTCGGCCTGTCCGGGCCGACGACCTCGACCGGCTGGGAGTTCAAGCGGGTCGCGCGGGCCTTCGGGGTCCTGATGGAGCGCCTCGGGTACGGGGCGTACGGGGTCCAGGGCGGTGACTGGGGCGCGGCGGTCTCGCGCGAGCTGGGCCGGCTGCTGCCGGGGCGGGTCATCGGCGTGCACCTGAACCTGCTGCCGGGGGCGGGGGCCACCGCCGAGCCCGATGAGGCGGAACTGGCCGCGCTGAGCCCGGCCGAGCGGGAGCGGACGCGGGCCTCCTGGGAGCGGTACCGGGTGTGGGCGCGGGAGCGGCAGGGCTACGCGGACATCCAGGCGACCCGGCCGCAGACCCTCGCGTACGGGCTGAACGACTCGCCGGCCGGGCTGCTGGCCTGGATCGGGGAGAAGTTCGCGGAGTGGGCGGACCCGCGCTGCCCGGTGGACCGGGACCAGCTGCTGACCAACGTGATGCTGTACTGGCTGACCGGGACGGCCGGTTCGGCGGCCCGCCTCTACTACGAGCGCGCCCACGCCGACTACCACGGGCGGCCGCCGCAGGTGTCGGCGACCCCGACGGCCCTCGCGGACTTCCCCCGGGACAACTTCATCCCGCTGCGGCACATCGCCGCGCGCACCGACGCCATCGTGCGCTGGACCTCGTACGAGAGGGGCGGGCACTTCCCGGCGATGGAGGTGCCGGAGCTGCTGGTGGGGGACGTACGGGAGTTCTTCCGGGACCTGCGCGCGGCCGGGCGGGGCGGCGGGACGGCCGGGCGGGGCGGCGGGGCGTCCGGCATGTGAAATGCCCCGGGGCCGGGCGCGGGGCGGTGTGATCATCACCGGATGAACAGCGAACAGCGGCCCCCTCCCGTGCTGACCGGTGACGAACGGGCGACCCTCACCAGCGTCCTGCAGTGGCAGCGCGACACCCTGAGGAAGAAGTGCGCGGGCCTGACGGACGAGCAGTTGCGGCGCAGGGCCGTGCCGCCGTCCGGGCTGAGCCTGCTCGGGCTGGTGCGGCACCTGGCAGAGGTCGAGCGCGGCTGGTTCCGCAACGTGCTGGCCGGCGAGGACGTACGCGGCTACTTCCCGAGGAACGAGGCGGGTGAGTGGACGGAGTTCCACGTCGAGGACGCGGACGTCGCCGGGTCGTTCCGGATCTGGGAGGACACCTGCGCGCGGTCGCGGGCGATCGTGGAGGCCGCCGGATCCCTCGACGCGCGGGGGCACCACGAGGGGCAGGCGTACTCCCTGCACTACGTGCTGGCCCACATGATCGAGGAGTACGCCCGGCACAACGGGCACGCCGATCTGCTGCGCGAGGTGATCGGCGGGGCCACCGGGGAGTAGTGCCGGGCCCCGGTCAGGGCTGCGGGGCGCGGGTGCGGTCCACCGCGTCGAGGGCGGCGTGCCAGGGGAAGGCGGGCGGGGCGTCGATGCCCGGGGGGCCGGGGACGAAGCCGTTCTCGCCGTAGAGGAGTTCGGCGCCGGCGGCGCGTAGGGTGGCGAGGGACTGCTCGAAGCGGGGATGGGCGGCGAGGGCGGTGTTCGCGCACGGGACGGCGACGATCGGGGTGCCCTTGCCCAGGGCCTCGGCGGCGATCCCGACGACGAGGCGGTCGGTGAGGCCGAGGGCCCAGGAGTTGACCGAGTTGAAGGTGACCGGGGCGAAGAGCAGGGCGTCGGCGGGCGGCCACACGTCCGGCTCGCCGGGCAGCTTGTACTGCCAGCGCACCGGGTTGCCGGTCAGGGCGGCGAGGCCGTCGAGGCTCCCCGCCACCCACTGCGCCGCCGCCGGGGTCAGGCCCAGGCACACGTCCCAGCCGCGCGCCTGGGCATCCTCGATCACATGGGCCACGTCGAAGACGGGCGGGGCGGCGGAGCAGAGCAGGTAGAGAGTCCTCGTCATACCGTCATGTGATCACATTCCGCGCGCCGGTTTCAGCCCGCGGTGATCTTGGTGGCGAAGGCGTCCAGGTTTCCCCGCATGCGCGCGAGCCGCTCGTCCAGGGTCAGCGACTCCTCGTAACGCGTGGTGCGCAGCTTCGGCTGCCGCTTGCCGCGGACGTAGAGGGAGCAGGCGAGGTCGGCGCAGATGTACGTGCCGACCGTGTTGCCCTGGCGGCCGCGGACGCCCGCCAGGGGCGCGGCGAGCAGGGTGGTCCCGGAGGAGGCGTGCCCGGTCAGGCAGATCTGGCAGATGCTCGACTTGAGCGCGCTGGTGCGGCCCACGGAGGGCACGCGCAGGGAGATGCCGAGCGGGCCTTCGGGGCCGGGCAGCACGATGTGGGCGCGCAGGGGTGCACCCGGATCGACCCAGCCGAGGAAGTCAAGGTCCTGCCAGGGCAGTTCGGCGAAGTCGAGGGGCAGGCGCAGCCGGGCGGCCTCGCCCTTCGAGCAGTTCACGAAAGATGAGCGGATCTGTAGGTCACTGAGCGGTTCCACGGGAGTCGACCTTAATGCGCCCCGTGGCCAGCGCGCACCCGGGTTTGTGCGGGACGGCCGCTGGACGCTCGCGTATGCGGATGAGCTTCTCGGCGATGTTCCGTCTCGGCGGTCGGCGCTTGACTGGTCGCATGACGAACAACGAGAACGAGTACGAGAACGAGTACGGGACGGGCGACGTGAACGGGACGGGCGACGGGCGGACCACCCTGGTCATCGGGGGGCGGGGCAAGACCGGGCGACGGGTCGTGGAGCGGCTGCGCCGGCGGGGAATGGCCGTACGGGTCGGGTCGCGCGGCGGATCGCCCGCGTTCGACTGGAACGAGCCGGCCGGCTGGGCGGCCGCGCTGGCGGGCACGGACCGGGTGTACGTCACCTACCAGCCCGACCTCTCCGTCCCGGGGGCGCCCGACCAGATCGGCGCCCTGGCCGAGGCGGCGGTGGCCGCCGGGGCCCGGCGGCTGGTGCTGCTGTCCGGACGCGGCGAGGAGGAGGCCGAGCGCTGCGAGGAGCGGCTGAAGGTGCCGGGCGCCGAGTGGACCGTGGTCCGCGCCAGCTGGTTCCACCAGAACTTCGACGAGAGCATCTTCGTGGACTCCGTACGGGCCGGGGAGCTGGCCCTGCCGGTCGCGGACGCGGTCGAACCGTTCGTCGACGCCGACGACATCGCCGACGTGGTGGTGGCCGCGCTCACCGACGACCGGCACGTCGGGCGGACGTACGAGCTGTCCGGACCGCGCCTGCTCGGCCTGCACGAGGTCGCCGCCGAGCTGTCGAAGGCGACCGGGCGCGAGATCGCGTACGTGCCCGTCTCCCCGGAGGACTACCGGGCGGTGCTGCGCGCGAACGGGCTGCCGGAGGAACTGGTGGAGCTGTTCACGGTGATCCTGGACGGGCGCAACGCGCACCTGGTCGACGGGGTCCGCGAGGTGCTGGGGCGAGAGCCGAGGGACTTCGCCGACTACGCCCGCGAGGCGGCGGCGAGCGGCGTCTGGGACCACTGAGCGGTGGCGGCGGCGGTGGCGGCGGGAGGGAGGATGGGGGGCATGGACATGCTTACCTCGCTGCTGGACGGGCCCAAGGCGCGGGGCGCCCATCTGCTCAAGTCCGTCCTGAACCCGCCCTGGTCGCTGCGGGTGCAGGACCGGGCCCCGCTGTCGGTGATCGCGCTGCTGCGCGGCGCGGCCTGGCTGCTGCCGGACGACGGGGAGCCGGTCGCGATCGGGCCCGGCGACGTGGCGGTCGTACGGGGACCCGTGCCGTACGTGCTCGCCGACGGCCCGGACACCCCGGGGCCGGGGATCACGATCGGCCCGGACCAGCGGTGCAGCACGGAGTCGGGCGTGGACGTCACCGAGTCCCTGGCCCGGGGGGTGCGGACCTGGGGCGACGACCACGAGGGGCCCGGCGCCTCGGTGGTGCTGAGCGGCACCTACCAGGCGCCGAGCGAGGTCGGGCGGCGGCTGCTGGGGACGCTGCCGACGGTGCTGGTGCGCCCGGCCGGGTCCGCCGACGCCACCCTGATCGGGCTGCTGGCCTCGGAGGTGGCCCGGGACGAGCCCGGGCAGGAACTCGTCCTGGACCGGCTGCTGGACCTGCTGCTGATCGGGGTCCTGCGGGCCTGGCTCGCCGCCCCCGGTCCGGGCGCCCCGGCCTGGCACCGGGCCCAGGGCGATCCCGTCGTCGGGGCCGCCCTGCGGCTGCTGCACGAGGACCCCGCGCACGGCTGGACCGTCGCCGAACTCGCGCGGCGGGCGGGGGTGTCGCGGGCCGCGCTGGCACGCCGCTTCACGGAGCTGGTCGGGGAGCCGCCGGTGGCCTACCTGACGGGCTGGCGGCTCGCCCTGGCGGCCGATCTGCTGCGCGAGCGGGACGCCACGGTGGCGACGGTGGCCCGCCGGGTGGGCTACGGGAGCGCGTTCGCGCTGTCGACGGCCTTCAAGCGGGTGCGCGGGGTGAGCCCGCAGGAGTTCCGCGCGGGCGCTTCGCCGGCCCTGGCGGGGAACGCGGCCACGGTGGTGCTGAGCTGAGCTGAGCCGGCGGCCGGGGGCGCGGTTCCGGCTACGTCAGGTCGAGGGCGCCGACGGTCTGGCCGCCGCTGAACTCGCCGGTGGGGCGGAAGCCGAGGCCCGCGTAGAAGGGTTCGGGGGTGCCCTCGCCGGTGTCCCAGCTGACGTACGCCCGCCGCGCCCCGCGCCGGCGGAGCTCGTCGAGGACCGCCCCCACAGCGAAGCGGCCGTAGCCCTTGCGCTGCCGGCCGCCGTCGATGTTCAGGCGCCACAGGCCCGAGCGGCGGTGCTCCGGGTCCTTCGCCGGATCCCAGACGAGGTCGACGAAGGCCATGACGAAGCCGACGACCTCGTCCCCGTCCAGCACGGCCCGCGGCCAGGCGGTGTCCCCGTGGACCCAGGCCTCGGCCAGCGACTTCTGGACGGGGGAGACGAGATGCTCCTGGCGCGGGTGCACGCGGACGGCGCACACGGCGTCGAAGTTCTCCGGGGTGACCGGGGCCAGGCGCAGTGATGAGCTGATCATGCGCTCCAGCATCTCAGCCCGAGGGAACGGCGCACCCGGTATTTTTACGGGTCCCGCAGGTCAGCCGGCCGCGCGCTCGGGCTCGTCGACGGGCTCCTGTGCCAGGGAGAGGGCCTCCTCGTAGACGTGCTGCCCCCGGCTCTCCGAGATGTCCACGGAGGTGAGGACGGAGGACTGCACGATGCTGGGCAGCAGGTGGCGCAGCAGCGCGGCGACCCGGGAGATGAGGTCCGCGTAGTCGGCGACGGCGTGGGACATCGACTGGATGCCCGCGTAGGCGCCGACGATGACGTCGGCGGTCTCCGCCGGATCGATCTGCGGGAGCAGTTCACCCTGGCGCTGGGCCTGCTCCAGGGCCTCGCGCACCGGTACCGCCCAGCCGCGGAACGGTCCGCTGCGGTCGAGGCCCGTGGCGCGCTGGTCCATCGTCAGCCGTACGCTCGCGCGGACCATGGGGTCGGTCTGCAGGCGGTAGGTGTGGAGCATGACGATGTCCACGATCCCCTGCATCTTGATGGCGCGCTCGGGGAGGGGCAGATTCTGGTTCTGCGCGGCCAGGACCCCGAAGGCGAGGTCCTCCTTCGACTGGAAGTGGAAGTAGAGAGCACCCTTCGTCACCCCCGCCGTGGCGAGGATTTGGGAGATGGTGGCCGCCTGGTAGCCGTGTTCTTCGAAGATCTTGGCCGCTGCGGTGAGGATCGCCTGGCGGGTGCGGATGGCGCGTACTTGCTCAGCCACTGTGGCTCCTTTCCTTCACAGGATTCTCGGAGCGTCGGAAGCCCTGGTGCAAACCGCCCGTCCCGTACGTATCTTACAGCGGGTAACCCTTACGCCAACCCCGCGCGCCGTGCAAGGCGGGCGCACGACCCGAAGGACACACCATGATTCTCGTGACGGGGGCCACCGGAACGGTAGGACGGGAGGTGCTGCGCCGCATCGGCCGCGGCCCGGCGGTACGGGCCATGGCGCGGCAACCGGAACGTCTCGCGGGGCTGGCCCCGACGGCCACGGCCGTCCACGGCGACTTCGACGACCCGGCCTCGCTCGCCCGGGCCGTACGGGGCGTGGACCAGGTCTTCCTGGTGACCAGCCGCGTCGGCCGGGACGACGACGCGCGGTTCCTGACGGCCGCCCGGGCCGCCGGGGTGCGGCACGTGGTGAAGCTCTCCGCGGCCGCCGTCGAGGACGAGCGGGCCGACGACCTCATCACCCGCTGGCAGCGGGAGAACGAGGAGGCCCTGCGCGGATCGGGGATGGAGTGGACGCTGCTGCGTCCCCGCTCCTTCATGTCCAACGCCCTGTCCTGGGCCGGGTCGGTGCGTGCGGACGGTGTCGTGCGGGGGCTGTACGGGACCTCGGCGAACGCCTGCGTCGATCCCGCCGACATCGCGGAGGTGGCCGTACGCGCGTTCACCGAGCCCGGCCACACCGGGCGCGCGCACACCCTGACCGGGCCCGAGGCGCTCACCGCGGTGGAGCAGACGGCCCAGCTCTCCGCCGTGTTGGGCCGTCCGCTGCGGTTCGAGGAATGGGAGCCCGAGCAGGCCCGCGCCGTGTGGAGCGCCCGGTATCCGGCGGCCGTGGCGCAGGCGCTGCTGTGCAGCGCCGAGCGGCAGCGCGCCGGGGCCAAGGCCGGGGTGGTGGACACGGTCCGGGAGGTGGTGGGCAGGCCGGCCCGCTCGTTCCGGCAGTGGGCCGCGGCCCATCTGGCGTTCTTCGAGCGGGTCTCGGCTGGGACTGGTCAGCCTATGTAGGGAGCCGCCACCACGGTGGAGGTGAAGACGAGGCTGCCGTCCTGATGGCCCGACACGACCACCGTCTCCGTTTCGCCGGGGGCGCCGTCGTGCAGGCGCTCGGCGGTGATGACGCAGGGCACGTCGAGTTCGGCGTACCGCTTGAAGTCGCCGGAGACGGTGACCGGGAGCAGGGCGGAACGGCCGAGGGCGGCGGCCGCGGCCTGCCGGGCGGACTCCAGCAGCACCATGCCCGGCACGTGGTCCACGGGGTGGTCGAAGAGGACGGGGTGGTTCGGGTCCACCCTCAGCTGCCAGGTGTCCGGCTCGGCGAGCGGGGAGAGGACGACGTCGGTCGGCGACAGCCGGCCGACGCTCTGCGGTGCGACGGGAGCCGTCAGCGGCAGCGGCTTGTGCTCGGGCAGCAGGGTGTGGGCGGGGCGTATGCGCCGGTATACGGCCGGGGTGGTGCAGGTGTAGGAGACCCGCCCGGTGGCCACGACGTGGCCCTCGCGGCGGACCACGGCGTCGTAGGTCATCCCGCCCATCTCGCCGCCCCGCCGTCTGACCTCCGTGCAGGTGACGTCGATGTCCAGGGAGGCGGGGGTGCCGGCGACCCGGAGGTGCTCCGGGTCGACGGTGATGTCGAGGTCCCAGAGCAGGAAGTGGTGGCCGAAGGGGATCCCGAACTCGGCGTGGCCCAGCAGGCTGCCGATCTGGCGAATCGTTTCGACGCACATGAGCGGATCGTGGTGGCCGGCCACGGGGGTGAAGAAGCTGTGGCAGCGGGGCCACTGGGCGCTGACGGTGAAGTGGTTGGGGCCGATCCGCTCCCAGTCCGTGAGCAGGACCTCGGCCACCGAGGCGCGGTGTACTAATTCCTTCGGAACCGTCGAGGTCAGCGACGAGAAGCGGAGGTCGCGCTCGCGCCGGTCGAGCGGTGGAGCGGCCGTCCGCCAGGCCGGCTCGTTGATCGCTGTGCGCTCTACTTGAAACGTGCTCGCGCTCATTGTTCCCCCTAGACAGCGCTGGCCAGTTACAGGTGTGACTGCGAGAAAAATATATACCAACCGGTTTTTTATCCAGAGGGATCACGACTCACGATCCCGAATTATGTGGAGTGGCCTATTCCGGCCACGGGTGACTCCCTTGCCGCCGCCGGCCCACCCCCCTCATGGGGCGTCGGATCTCCGCCATGCGCACGGAACCATCTCAAGGGGACCGGGAGATGTGCTCGGGTCGGTTGTCGGACGTCCGGTGAAGCCTTGGTGCCGGGAAGTGACCGATTCGCAGCGCGCGGGTTTCTTTGCGGCCCGGCGGGAAGCCGCCCCGTGAACCCTCCCCCGTGGCTGTTGGGGCGTACGGGGGGCGAGGGTATTAGCCCTTAGCGTTCGCGAAGAATTCCGCATATGCCAGCGCCCCGTGCCGCGCTCGGCGCCCGCCCGCCGGCGGGTGAACCGGCCATCGGCGCCCCGGGGTCAGGTGTCGGGGGCGGCGGCCGTTCCGGGTGCTCGGGCGCGGGGGCCGGGTGCGGGACGTGGCCCGAACGGCCCCGGGAGGCCGCCGCGTGCGGGGCGGTGGGCCGCGCCGTCTCCAGCGCCGGACCAGTGGGGTTCGGCCGCTCCTCGACCCACTCCTGAGCGCGCGGACGGACGAGCAAACCGCTAGAGCGGTTTGTAGAGGGGGCGTGGGCCTGCATGCGGGGGTCCGGGAGCGGTCTGAAGGGGCTTCCGGGCCGGTCTGCGCCCGGGTGCCTTGCCAGGGGCTGGCCAACCAGGTGGTCGGTTCTCGGCCGTTTCCTGGCTGCAAGACGCCCCTCTCCAGGGCTTTTCTGCCCGGTCTCAGGGGTCTCTGGACGGCCCGGCGGGCCGGGGTGGAGGGGAGGAAGGCCAGGTCGGAGGCGTTTGCGTGGGGCGGGCGGAGGTGCCGGAGGTCAGAAAACGGTACAGCCGGTTTGCTATTGACAAACCGGCCCGGCTGTTTTTTCCTCATTCCAGCGAAAGTCGAGAGCTCATCCATGGACGAAGCAGGGGAGTACGGCGTGGACATCGATGTACTGGGCGCACTGACCGTTCGGGAGAACGGGGTCTCCATCACGCCGACCGCGGCGAAGCCCCGTCAGGTGCTGGCCCTGCTCGCGCTCCACGCCGACCAGGTGGTCCCGGTCGCCGCCCTGATCGAGGAGCTGTGGGGGGAGAAGCCGCCGCGCAGTGCCCGTACGACGCTCCAGACCTACGTGCTCCAGCTGCGCGGGCTGATCGCCACCGCCCTGGAGGGCACCGACGGGACGCGGACCCCCAAGGACGTGCTCGTCACCCTGCCCGGCGGCTACATGCTCAGCAGCGCCGGCGGGACCAGCGACGTCCGCGAGTTCGACCGGCTGGCGGGCATGGGCTACCGGGCCATGGACGCCGGTGACTTCCCGGGAGCCGCGCGGCTGCTGCGCGAGGCGCTCGCGCTCTGGTCCGGGCCGGCCTTCGCCGACGTGGACGGCGGCGTCCAGCTGGACATGGAGACGCGGCGCCTGGAGGAGACCCGGCTGTGCGCGCTCGACCAGCGCATCGAGGCCGACCTGCGGCTCGGCCGGCACCGCGAACTGCTCGCGGAACTGACCGTACTGGCCAGCCGCTACCGTATCCACGAGAACCTGCACGGGCAGTTCATGCTCGCCCTGCACCGCTCCGGCCGCCGCGGCGAGGCCCTCAACGTGTACCAGCGGCTGCGCGGCACGCTCGTGCGCGAGCTCGGCATCGAGCCCTCCTCCGCCCTGCGCAGCCTGCAGCGCTCGATCCTGATGAGCGGCCCCGAGAACCCGGCGGAATCCCCGGAGAACACGCGCAAGCGGCTGGCCCGGGTCGGCTGACCGGGTCCGCCCTCCGAGCGTTCCGGCGTTCCTCGAATGATCATGCGCCGCTCATTCACAGAGCCTTACGGAAAACCGGGGAAAGAAATTTCGAACCCGGTAACCGGAATTCAGCTGGCAGACCTGATCCACAGGTCGCGCACGGATTCCGGGGTCTGAACGGAAGCGGCGGTTTCGAATCCGCCGACGGTTCGCCCGGCGCGGAGATCTGCTCGACGTCGGCTTGAGGACGCGGTGACCGGCGCCCGAGCTGGCTTACCGTCAGCACGTCGAATACGGAAAACCGAGAGTATCTCGACGAAATACACGGAGGGGAGACGGGAGACCGTGGAGATTCAGGTTCTGGGTCCGTTGAGTGCCGAGGTCAACGGGGCATCGATCGTTCCTACGGCGGGCAAGCCGCGTCAGATCCTGGCGCTCCTCGCGCTCTACCCGGGCCGGGTGATGCCCGTGCCGACCCTGATGGAGGAGATCTGGGGGACCAAGCTCCCGGAGAGCGCCCTCACCACCCTCCAGACGTACATCCTCCAGCTGCGCCGCCGGCTCGGCACCGCGATGGGGCCGGGCGCCCCGGGCACGGCCAAGGACGTGCTCGCGACCCGGCACGGCGGCTACCTGCTCCAGATCCCGCAGGAGTCCGTGGACGTCCACGCGTACGAGGCCCTCGTGGCGGGCGGCCAGGCCGCCTTCGACGACGGCGACGACGAGCGCGCGGCGCTCCTGCTGCGCCGGGCCCTCGACCTGTGGCAGGGGCCGGCCCTGGTCGACGTCAAGGTCGGGCCGATCCTGGAGATCGAGGTGCTGCGGCTGGCGGAGAGCCGGCTGGTGACCACCGAGCGGCGCATCGACGTGGACCTGCGGCTGGGGCGGCACACCGAACTCCTCGCCGAACTCACCGAGCTGATGGCCCGCAACCCCCAGCACGAGGGGCTGCACTCGCAGGCGATGGTCGCGCTCTACCGCTCGGGCCGGCAGGCGACCGCGCTCGACGTGTACCGCAGGCTCCGGGGCCGGCTGATCGGCGAACTGGGCGTCGAGCCCTCGCAGCAGCTCCAGCGGCTGCACCAGGCGATGCTCCGGGTGGACCCCGCGCTCGACGTGGCGGCGGGCCCGCGCCGCAGCTCGACCTTCGACCTCTACGCGGCGTAGGGCCGGGCCCGCGGCCGGGGAGAAGGCTCCAGCGCGGCTGGGCCGCCGGGTGAGCGGCCCTCCAGCGGGGCAGGTCAGGCTCTTCGCGACCCGGTGTGCGTCGCCGCCCCGGCGGACGAGGAGAGAGGCAACCCATGGACCGGCTGGAGCTCACCGACCTGACCCGCATCCTGCGGGTGTGGGGCGGCGAGGACGACTGCGTCGAACTGACCGACGACGTCCAGGACCTGTACTGGATCGAGCTCGGCTACGACTGTCTCTCCGTCCTGCAGACCACCGGCTCCATCGAGCGGAAGTACGACATCCTCCTGGACGGGGAGCTCCTCGAACTCGCCGACACCCCCCGCCGCTTCCTGCGGCTCGTCAACGGGGTCCTGGATAGCCGGGCCGCCGTCGTCTGACGGCGCGGCCCCGGTTCGAGTCACATTCCAAGGCGGCTCCGGCGGATACGGACACACTCTGCGTCAAGCGTTGAGAGGGGTGTCTGATGTCTGTCGAGCGAGTACACCGGATGTCGCACGCGGTCGACGCGGCCGCGCCGGCCGGGGTGCTGTACGACCTGGTGGCCGACACCACGCCGTGGCCGCTGTTCCTGCCGGACACCGTGCACGTGGAGAGACTGGACTTCGACGGGACCACGGACCGGTACTCCCAGTGGGCGGTCGTGGACGGGAGCCCGCGCCCGGCACTGTGGCGGCGGACCCTGGACGCGCACCAGCGGCGCGTCGGCTTCCGCCGGGAGCGGCCCGCGGCGCCCGTCACCTCGGCCGGCGGTGCCTGGAGCGTGGAGGAACTGGCCCCCGGCTGGTCGCGGCTGACCCTGGAGCAGGACTTCACCGTCGCCGGGAACCGCGCGGCGGACGTGGAGCGGGTGCTGGAGTCCGCGCGCGGCGGTGCGAAGGCGGTCCTCGGCCGCTTCCGCGCGCTCGCCGAACGCCGGCGGCGGCTCGACGCCCTGACGCTGTCCTTCGAGGAGTCCGTACGCGTCCAGGGACCGGCCGAGCCGGTCTACGCGTTCCTGCACCAGATCGGCTCCTGGCCCGGGCGGGTCGCGCACGTGGTGGGCGCCGAGGTCGCCGAGGACCGTCCCGGCGTGCAGCGCGCCGGCCTGGTCAGCCTCGCCGACGACGGCTCCGTGTACCCGACGCAGACGCTGCGGGTGTGCTTCCCGGCGGCCGGGCGGATCGTCTTCAAGCAGACCGCGCCGCACCCGCTGCTGGCCGCGCACGCCGGGGAGTGGTCCGTCGAACCGGACGCCACGGGCGTCACCGTGGTGTGCCGGCACGACGTGCTGCTGGACGAGGACGCGGTGGAGCGGGTGATGGGCCCCGGTACGGAGCTCGCGCGGGCGGGCCGGTACGTGCGGGAGGTGCTCGGGCGCGAGAGCCGGGCGGTGCTGGAGCCCGCGCAGCAGTACGCGCGCGAGGCGGTCAGGAGCCTGCGGCCGGTGTGAGCGGGGGCGGGCGGGAGCCCGTCGGCGGCGGTTTGCGCGGGGCCGGGCGGCCTTCGGCCGGTGTGCGCGGGGCCGGGCGGCCTTGGTGCGGCCGCGCCGGTCGGCGTACGAAGGATCGGGGCCCGTGGCCCGCACCCCGTGGTCCGGGGGGGCGGGGCGCGGGCCGCCCCGTGTGCCCGCCGGCCGGTCAGCCGCCGCGGCCCGCGCCCTCCAGCATCCGCAGGGTGGCCGGGGCCGCCAGGCAGGGCATGACGACCCGCCAGAACCCGGCCACCGTACGCGCCGCGAGCCACTGCGGGTCGTCGCGGCCGAGCGCTTCGAAGCCGAGCGTGGCGGCGACCACCGTCGTCGTGACGCTGTGGCGGTTGAGGCCGGGCAGCAGCGAGCCCTCCTCCTCGGCCTCCGTCAGCAGCAGTTGCACGTACGTGTGCCACTCCCCGGGCAGGGCGTGGGACGACCGGTACATCGGCTCGCGGCCGAGCTGGAAGCCGGCGCGGGCCACCACGTCGGCGACGAGCAGTCCGGCGAGGGCCTGGGAGCTGTCGGCGAGGGCCTGGAGGGCGCAGGTGCGCCGCTCGTAGACGTCCCGGGCGGCCGCGCGCAGGGCGCGCGCGCCCGCGGACTCGACGGCCGCCGCGACGGCCGCCTTGTTCTCGAAGTGGAAGTGCAGCGCGCCCGGGCTGACTCCGGCTCCGACGCTGATCATGTTCAGCGTCGCCTCTCGGTACCCGCGCCGTCCGAACACCGTCGCGGCCGATTCGATCAGCGCGCGACGGGTCCGGACGGCGCGTTCTTGTTTGATCACGCATAGCTCCCGTATCAGTTTCTTTCCATTATTAAACCGCCCCGTTGGTTTTGGAATGGAAGCAGGGTCGGCCTTCATGGCCGGTTTTGCGGCAGTTCCCCCGCCCTGGTGGCCCGATTTAGCCCATTTTTCGTGAACCTTCTCGCAAACTGAGGCCTTTGACAAACCGACGAAGCGGTTTGTATCTTCGGGGCGTTGACCCAACCGAGTTCGAGGGAGGGGGGCAGATGAACCAGCGGACCCTTGCTGTACTGGAACCTCACACGGCCACCACGGTGGCGAACGGCGGTTTCAGGGCGGCCGAAGGCCTCAGACCAACGCACCACACGCCGGCCCAGTCCGCGCTGTGGCGGATCCTCATCGTGGAGAGCAATGCGGCCGAGGCCGAGACACTGGCGCGCGGCCTGCGCCGTCACGGGCACGAGGTCGACATCGTGGGCACCGGCGGCGCGGCGCTGCGCGCCTACGCCGACGCCGACCTGGTCCTCCTCGACCTGGAACTGCCCGACCTGGACGGGCTGGAGGTCTGCCGGGGCATCCGCGCGGCCCACGAGATCCCCGTCATAGCGGTCACCGGCCGGGGCAGCGAGCTCGACCGGGTCCTCGGCCTGCAGGCGGGCGCCGACGACTACCTGGCCAAGCCCTACGGGTTCCGCGAGCTGATGGCGCGCATGGAGGCGGTCATGCGGCGGGCGCGCCCGACCCGGCCCGTCGCCGCCACCATCAGCCGCGGGCCGCTGCGGATCGACTCGGGGACGCGCGAGGTGACCCTGGACGGCGTACCCGTCGAGACCACCCGCAAGGAGTTCGACATGCTCTACCTCCTCGCGTCGCATCCGGACACCGTCATACCGCGCAAGATGCTGATGCAGCAGGTGTGGGGCGACTCCTGGTCCCGCCGGACCGTCGACACGCACGTCAGCACCCTGCGCAACAAGATCGGCGCCGGCTGGATCATCACGATCCGCGGCGTCGGATTCCGCTTCGGCCAGGGTTAGCCGCCTGCGCGCCCCTCTGTCTGGCTCGCTGACCGCCTGACTGACTGTCCGCCTGCCTGCCTGCCTGACTGACTGCTCGCCCGCCCCGGCCGGGCCGCCGTACGGAACACGAAGACGACCCGAGGGGAACGACATGACGGTGACGGCGCTGTGCCACGGGGAAGGCTGCCGGGGCGAGAACGCCGGCGGGCCCACCCGGCGGCGAGCGGCGGCCCAGGGCAGCCGGCTGTGCCGTCCCTGCCGTGAGCACCTCGCGGCGGACCTCGGCGAAGTGGCCCGTCTCTACGAGGAGTGCGGCCGGGTCCTCGGCGGCGCGGGCCCCGGCAGCCTGCGCGAGCGGACCACCGGCGGCGCGGCGACCGGGCTGCCCTTCAACGGCGCGGCCGCGGACGCGCGGGCCCGGATGGTCTCCGTACTCGGCTCCTGGAGCGGGCTGGTGGCGCAGCAGCGCGGCCTGACGCCGCCGCCGCGCACCGTGGCCGCCCTCACCGCCTTCCTGCTGCGCAACGCCGACTGGCTCGCCGCCCACCCGGCGGCCGGCGAGGCCTCCCGGGAGACCGCCCGGCTGGTCCGGGCCGGACGCCGCGCGGCCTACCCCGAACCGGTCCGCACCATCCGCCTCGGCGCCTGCCCCGAGCCCGGCTGCCCCGGCGCACTCGCCCTGTCCGTACACGTACGCGGCGCGGCGCCCGGCGCCGACCGGGCGGTCGCCTGTGACACCGACCCGGCCCACCGCTGGACCAGCGAGCAGTGGAGCGAGCTGAGCGACTCCCTCGGGGCCGGGCCGGTGGCCGCGGCCGCCGCGCCGGCCACCGAACGCTGGCTCACCGCCGCCGACATCGCGCAGCTGTGGCACACCCCGACGGGCACCGTCTACCGGCTGGCGAGCGAGCAGCGGTGGCGCCGGCAGGGCCGGGCGGGGCGCACCTACTACCACGAGGCGGACGTCCGCGCCTGCTTCGCCCGCAGGGCGGCGGCGCGCGCCTGATCCGGCGTACTTCCCAAGGGCTCCGCGGGTGTGTTCCGCGGGGCCCTTCATCGTGTCCGGGCGGGCGCCGCGACCGGCCGGGCTGACGTGGTCTTGACATTCCCTTGGCCGTACTCCGACGCAGCGGAGAGTCCCTTGTGGAACCTGACCGAGTCCTGAATCCAGCCCCATTGAACGGCTGCCCGGCTCCGAAGAACCTTGTAGTCAAGATCCGGTGCACTGTCTCCGGAGGCGAATTCGAGGAGACGTGATGGACGCACCGGTCATCGTCGTCTTGGAACGGCTGGAGCGGCGCACAGGCGCATCGCGCGGCCTCGGCTTCACCACGCGCACGCTGGAGACCTTCGACCAGCGCGGCATCCTCGCCCGCACCTGGAGGACTGGGCCACGGGCCTGGGGGCCGACGTGCGGCGCGGCCACGAGGTGCTGTCGCTGCACGACGACGGCGAGGGCGTCGACGTCGAGGTGCGCGGCCCCGGCGGCACGCGGACGCTGCGCGCGGCGTGGCTGGTCGGGTGCGACGGCGGGCGCAGTACGGTGCGCAAGGCCGCCGGCTTCGACTTCCCCGGCTCGGCGGCCACCATGGAGATGTGCCTCGCCGACATCAGGGGCGTCGAGCTCAAGCCCCGCATGATCGGCGAGAGCCTGCCCGGCGGCATGGTGATGGCGGGCCCGCTGCCCGGCGGCACCACCCGGATCGTCGTCTGCGAACGCGGTACCCCGCCGCGGCGGCGCGCGAGCCCGCCCGCCTTCGCGGAGGTCGCGGCCGCGTGGCAGCGGCTGACCGGCGAGGACATCTCGGCCGCCGAGCCGGTGTGGGTGAGCGCCTTCGGGGACGCGGCCCGGCGGGTCACCGAGTACCGGCGCGGCCGGGTGCTGCTGGCCGGGGACGCGGCGCACATCCACCTGCCGGCGGGCGGGCAGGGCATGAACACCGGGATCCAGGACGCGGTCAACCTCGGCTGGAAGCCGGCCTCCGTGGTGCGGGGCCAGGCCCCGCACGGCCTGCTGGACACCTACCACGGCGAGCGGCACCCGGTCGGCCGGCGGCTGCTGATGAACACCCGGGCGCAGGGGCTGCTGTTCCTGAGCCGGCGCGGAGGTGCAGCCGCTGCGGGATGCGCTGCGCGAGCTCATGGGGTACGAGGACGTCGCCCGGCACCGCGCGGCGATGGTCACCGGCCTGGAGATCCGCTACGAGGCGGGGCATCCGGCGCCACCCCCTGCTGGGCCGCCGGATGCCCCGCCTCGAACTGGCCGGTCCCGAGGGGCGGACCTCCAGCACCGCGCTGCTGCACTGCGCGCGCGGCGTCCTGCTGGACCTGGCGGACAACCCGAAGCTGCGCCAGCGCGCCGCCGCGTGGTCCGACCGGGTCGACACCGTCACGGCCCGCCCCGACGGCCCGGCCGGGGGCGAGGTGCCGCAGGACACCACCGCGCTGCTGATCCGGCCCGACGGGTACGTGGCCTGGGCCGCGCCCGGCAGCCACCACGACCTGCCGATGGCGCTGGAGCGCTGGTTCGGCCCGGCGTGACGCCCGGCCGGCGGGGGTTTCCGGTGTGACGCCGGTCCGTGTGACGCCTGACGGCGGGGGCCGGCGGCGGTCGTCGGGGTGGGGCCGGGCGGGCGATGTGTGTTTTTCGAGCAGTCCCGAGCACCTCACGAGGAGAGACCACCCCATGGCAACGCCCCTGGCAACCGTCGAGCGCGCCCCCTCCGGACCGGCGGGGGAGCGCCGGGAGATCGTCTGGGCCGCCCGTACGGTGCTGGCCCGCGAGGGCTGGACGCGCTGTTCCCCCGAAGCCACCGCGGCCGAGGCGGGCGTACCGATGGACGTGCTCGCGCGGCACTTCCCCGACCACGAGCGGCTGTTGCTCGGCGTGCTCCTGGACAGCTCCGCCTCGGTGGCCGCCGCCCTCGCCGCCGTCGCCGACAGCCACCTGGAGGAGATCACCGACCTCGAAGGGGACCTCGTCGCGCTCGGCCGGGCCTGGCTCGCGCCGCTGGAGGCCTTCCGCGAGCACTTCGCCATCGTCCGCCACATCAGCGCCGAGGTCGCCCGGCTGCCGGCCGGGGCCGTCGAGAAGTGGCAGGCCGCCGGCCCCCGCCAGGCCCGCCGCGAACTGGCCCGCCGGCTCCGGCGCCTGGCCGTTCTCGGCCTGCTGGACATCACCGACGAGGACCAGGCGGCGGAACGTTTCATCCTGCTCGTCCCCTCCACCGTCGTCCAGCGCTCCTTCCTCGGCGCCCTGCCGGTGCCGCGGGACGAGGCCGACGCCCTCATCGCGGACGGGGTGGCGGACTTCATCCGCCTCTACCAGCCCTGACCGCCCGCCCCCTGTCTTCGCCTCCTCACGACCCCCCGAACATCCCGACGCACGAAAGAGACCTCGGATGACGCACAGCAACCTCATCGTGGCGCGGATGGACAGCATGTCGAGCGACCAAGTCGCCCAGCTGTTCGCCGAGTTCGACCAGACCGACATGCCGGAGCGGATGGGTACCCTGCGTCGCCGCCTGTTCATGTACAAGGGCCTGTACTTCCACCTCCAGGACTTCGCCGAGGACGACGGCGGCCAGCGCATCCAGGAGTCGCGCACCGACCCGCGCTTCATGAAGATCAGCCACGACCTGCTGCCCTTCATCCAGCCGTACGACCCCGCCACCTGGCGCACCCCGGCCGACGCCATGGCCACGCGCTTCTACGACTGGTCGGCCTCGCGGTGAGCCCCGTCCGGGCCGATACGAGGGGAGGGCCGTACCGGTGACCCGCCGGGTAGTGATCACGGGGATCGGAGTGCTGGCGCCGGGCGGCATCGGCACCGGTGCCTTCTGGAACCTGCTGACCTCGGGACGCACCGCCACCCGCGGGATCACCCTCTTCGATCCCGCCGACTTCCGCTCCCGGGTGGCCGCCGAGGTGGACTTCCACCCCGAACAGCACGGGCTGACCTCCCGGGCGGTGCGCCGCATGGACCGCGCCACCCAGTTCGGCGTGGTCGCCGCCCGCGAGGCGCTGGCCGACAGCGGTCTCGACCTCGCCGGCTTCGACCCGCACCGCACCGGCGTCAGCATGGGCACCGGCGTCGGGGCCATCGGCAGCCTGGACACGGCCTACCGCGTGGCCAGCGACGACGGACGGGTCGCCCAGGTGGAGCACATGTACGCGCCGGGCCACCTCTACGACCACTTCGTGCCCAGCTCCTTCGCCACCGAAGTGGCCTGGGAGGTCGGCGCCGAGGGACCCTCCACGGTGGTCTCCACCGGCTGCACCTCCGGGGTCGACTCGGTCGCGCACGCCGTCGACCTGATCCGCGAGGGCAGCGCCGACGTCGTGCTCACCGGCGCCACCGACGCCCCCATCAGCCCGCTCACGCTGGCCTGCTTCGACGCGATCAAGGCGACGACCGCCCTCAACGACGAACCGGAGACGGCCTCGCGCCCCTTCGACGCCACCCGCAAGGGCTTCGTCCTCGGCGAGGGCGCGGCCGTGTTCGTCCTGGAGGAGCTCGACGCGGCCCGCCGCCGGGGCGCACACGTCTACGCCGAGATCGCCGGCTACGCCTCCCGGGCCAGCGCCTTCCACATGACGGGCCTGCGCCCCGACGGCCGGGAGCTGGCCGAGGCCATCACCGTGGCCCTGGACGAGGCCCGGCTGGATCCGGGCGACGTGGACTACGTCAACGCCCACGGCTCCGGCACCCGGCAGAACGACCTCCACGAGACCGCCGCGTACAAGCTGGCCCTCGGCCGGCACGCCTACGAGACCCCCGTGAGCTCGGTCAAGTCGATGATCGGGCACTCGCTGGGATCCGTCGGCTCCATGGAGATCGCCGCCTCCGTCCTCGCGATGGAGCACCACGTGGTGCCGCCCACCGCCAACCTGCGCACGCCCGATCCGGAGTGCGACCTCGACTACGTACCGCTCGTCGCGCGGGAGCACCGCACCGATGCCGTCCTCACCGTCAGCAGCGGATTCGGCGGGTTCCACAGCGCGATGGTGCTGACCCGGCCCGAAAGGAGAACCGCATGAACGCGAGGACCCTGGTCACCGGCATCGGCGTGGCCGCCCCCAGCGGGCTCGGCGTGGAGGACTTCTGGTCGGCCACCCGCATCGGCAAGAACGCGATCGGGCCCGTGACCCGCTTCGACGCCTCCGCCCACCCCTCCCGCCTGGCGGGGGAGATCCACGGGTTCGACCCCGGGGAACACCTGCCGGGCCGGCTCGTCCCGCAGACGGACCGGGTCACCCAGCTCGCCCTCGTCGCCGCCGACTGCGCCTTCGCCGACGCCGGGATCGAGCCGGGCACGGTCGACCCGTACGCGATGGGCGTGGTCACCGCGGCCGGAGCCGGGGGCTTCGAATTCGCCGAGAACGAGCTGCGCAAGCTCTGGAGCGAAGGCGTCAAGCACGTCAGCGCGTACCAGTCCTTCGCCTGGTCCTACGCCGTCAACAGCGGCCAGATCTCCATCCGCCACGGGCTGCGCGGCCCGGTCGGGGTGGTCATCAGCGACCAGGCCGGCGGTCTCGACGCCCTCGCCCAGGCCCGCCGCCGGCTCCGCAAGGGCAGCCGGCTGATCGCCACGGGAGGCTTCGACGCGCCGATCTGCTCCCTGGGCTGGGCCTCCCACCTGCACAACGGCCTCATGTCCACGAGCGACGAACCCGAGCGGGCCTACCTGCCCTTCGACGACGACGCGGCCGGCTACGTCCCCGGCGAGGGCGGGGCCATGCTGATCCTGGAGGACGAGGACAGCGCCCGGGAGCGCGGCGCGAGCACCGTCTACGGGGAGTTCGCCGGCTACGGCGCCACCCTCGACCCCAAGCCGGGCAGCGCCCGGGAGCCGGGACTGCGCCGGGCCATCGACATCGCGCTCGCGGACGCGGACTGCCACCCGGCCGAGGTCGACGTGGTCTTCGCCGACGGGGCGGCCAGCCCGCGCCTCGACCGCGAGGAGGCCGAGGCCATCACGGCGGTCTTCGGCCCGCGCGCGGTCCCCGTCACCGTGCCCAAGACGATGACCGGGCGGATCAACTCCGGCGGGGCGCCGATCGACGTGGTCTCGGCGGTCCTCGCCATGCGGGAGGGCCTGATCCCGCCCACCACCAATGTGGAGCTGTCCGGCGCGTACGACCTCGACCTGGTGACCGTCCGGTCGCGCACGGCCTCGGTCCGTACCGCGCTGGTCCTCGCCCGGGGCCGCGGCGGTTTCAACTCCGCGGTCGTGCTGCGCGCCCTCGACTGACGGCGCCCTGAACCGGCGCCCGCCCCGTCACTTCGACGGGTCCGGGCGGGCGCCTGCTGTGACCGCCGCCGCATCCCCCGGCCGCGGAATTCCGATGAAGGGATCCATTGTGTCCAAGCAGGAATTCACCTCCGACGACCTCAAGCGCATCCTCCTGGAGGGTGCGGGCGCGGACGAGGGCGTCGACCTCGACGGCGACGTCCTCGACAGAGAGTTCGAGACGCTGGGCTACGAGTCCCTGGCGCTGCTGGAGACCGGTGGGCGCATCGAGCGCGAGTTCGGCATCACGCTCGACGACGACGTCTTCACCGACAACCCGACGCCCCGGGCCCTGGTCGCGGCCATCAACGCGTCCTTGAGCGCCCTCGTCGACGCCTAGGAACACCCCGCGGGCGGGCGGCCGGTGCACCGCCGCGGCGACCGCCCGCCCCCCACCTCCGCTTTCCCTTCTCTGTTTTGGAGACCAGAGACATGCCGGAGCAGGGCAAGCGGGTTGCCGTCGTCACCGGTGCGACCAGCGGTATCGGACTGGTAGTGGACGGCGACGAGTCCGGGCCGAACTCGGCGTCCCCGGGGACGCGGAGGCCCTGTTCACCGCCCTGGAAGCGGACCTCCTGGACCGCACCGGCAGTACCGACCTGCACATCCTGGTCAACAACGCCGGGGTGATGGGGGGCGTCGGCCCGGCCGACATCACCCCCGACCAGTTCGACCGGATCTTCGCGGTCAACGCGAAGGCCCCGTTCTTCCTGATCCAGCGGGCGCTGCGGAACAGGCCCGACGGCGGCCGCGTCATCAACATCTCCTCCGGCCTGACCCGTTTCGCGAACCCGGACGAGATCGCGTACGCGATGAGCAAGGGGGCGCTCGAACAGCTCGCCCTGCACTTCGCGAAGGCGCTGGGCCCCCGGGGCATCACCATCAACTCCGTGGCGCCCGGCATCACCCGCAACGGCAACCCCGTCTTCGACATCCCCGAAGCGGTCGAGCAGATGGCCTCGCTGTCCGCCTTCAACCGGGTGGGCGAGCCGGAGGACGTGGCCGACGTGGTGGCCTTCCTCGCCACCGACGAGGCCCGCTGGATCACCGGGTCCTTCGTCGACGCCACCGGCGGCACGCTCCTCGGCTGAGCGTCCGCCCCACCGGACCCGCCGGCGCGAACCCACGCCGCGCGCCGGCGTCGGGGCGGGCCGCCCGGGAACCCTCCCGGGCGGCCCGCCCCTTTTCCTTCCGCCCGCATGCGCGGGCCGTTCCACTCCTGCGAGCGAGACACGAGCATGGACTCCTCGACGACAACCCCGCCCGTCGATGAGCGGGCCCGCTGGGCCCTGGTGGCCGTACTCGCCGCGAACATGCTGGTCGACGCGCTGGAGGTGTCCGCGACCCTGGTGGCGCTGCCGGCCGTCGGCGCCGACTTCGGGGCGGGCGCGGCCGGGCTCCAGCGGCTGGTCAGCGGCTTCGCCGCCGGATTCGGCGGACTGCTGCTCCTCGGCGGCCGGCTGGTCGCACACCTGGGCCGGCGCCGGGTCTTCCTGGCCGCGCTGCTGGTCTTCGCCGCCGCCTCGCTGGCCGGGGCGCTGGCGGACGGCCCGGCCCTGCTCACCGCCACCCGTGTGGTGAAGGGCTGCTGCGTGGCCCTGACCGCGCCCACCGGACTGGCCATCATCACCTCGGCCTTCCCCGAAAACCCCGCCCGCCGCCGGGCGGTGTCCCTCTACTCCTTCTACGGCGCCACCGGCTTCTGCGCGGGCCTGCTCCTGTCGGGGCTGCTCACCGGGATCGGCTGGCGCTGGACCCTGGCCTTCCCGGCGCCCGTCGCACTGCTGCTCACGACGGCCTGTGTCGGCGCCGCCTTCGTCCTCGCCTTCACCGCCCTGCACCTCCAGGCCACCGGCGCGCTCCCGGACTCCCTCCAGGGGGCGGCCCCCGGGCTCTACCAGACCTGTGTCCAAGCGGGCGCCGCCCTCACGGTGGCGTCCACCGCGGCCCTGTACCCGCTGGGCCGGGCTCCGGCGCTCTGGCTGGTCACCGCCGTCGCGGCGGCCGGCGCCGCCGTCGCCCTCGGCGGCCCGGCCCGCTCCGCCCGTACCCGTAACGCCCCACCGTCCGCCCGTTTTCGAAGGCGACGCCGCCCGCCGGCGGGAAGCCCCGCCCGGCGGCCCCGTCCGCCCCGACCCCGGAAAGCAGCATGAACACACTCCACATGTCACAGACGTACGAGACAGACAACGGCCTGGTCCACATGACCCCGCCCGACATGGCCGTGCTGAACGCGGTCGGGCTGGGCGAGCGCACCCGGATCCTGGAGCGGTACGTCCGCGAGGAGCTCGGCCGCATCCTCGGGATCGAGCCGCACCTGGTGGACACCACCGGCCGCCCCATGGGCTGCCTGGGCATCGGCTCCATCTCCGGCATCGAACTCCAGTACCGGATGGAGAACACGCTCGGCGTCGACGTGAACCTCCAGCGGCTCCTGCTGGCCAACAGCGCCCAGGAGCTCATCGACTGCCTGGCCGGCCAGTTCGGCCCGGAGGCGCACCTGCACGGGGCACCGGTGCCCGCATGACGGCGACCGTGCTCCTTCCCGCAGCGCGCCCCTCGGTCCACCACCAGGACCTCGCGCACCCCGACTTCACCCTGTCCGCCGACCGCGTCGACCTCTGGCTGATCCGCCGCCCCACCGGCGCCGACGCCGAAGCCCTCGCGATCGGCGAGCTCGACGAGGCGGAACGCAAGCGCACCGACTCCTTCATCCGCAGCTCCGACGGGATGCTCTACGCCGCCGCCCACGTGGCGGTGCGCCGGCTGCTCGGCCGCTACACGGCCGTGCGTCCCGAGGACGTGCGCTTCATGCGCGAGCCCTGCCCCGGCTGCGGCGAACCGCACGGCCGGCCCGCGCTGTCGCCCCCGCCGCCCCCGCTCCACTACTCCCTCTCGCACAGCGGGGGCCTCGCCATGATCGGTGTCGCCACCGTGCCCGTGGGCGTCGACGTGGAGAAGCTGCCCGGCGCCGAGACCGTCGACATCTGCTCGAAGGCGCTCCACCCGCAGGAGCAGCTGGAGATAGCCGAGGCCGAGGCGGGCGAGGAGCGCCGCCACCTGTTCGGCCAGATCTGGACGCGCAAGGAAGCGTTCCTCAAGGGGATCGGGACAGGGTTGAGCCGTTCGCCCGCGCGGGACTACCTCGGCACCGACCACGACCGCCACCCCGACGGCTGGACCGTGGCCGGCGTGCCCGCCGACGCCCACCACGCGGCGGCCGTCGCCGTGGCCGGGACCGCCCCGGCGCGGATCGACGTCAGGTGGGTGCCGGACGCCTGGCTCTCGGTGGGCCACACCGGGTGCGCGGACACCGCGCGGGAAGCGCGTCCCGACGCCCTCGCCAGTTGAACCGACCCCGCAGAAAAGGACGTGACCGGATGATCCGCACCGCCTTCGTCTTCCCGGGCCAGGGCTCCGAATGCGCCGGAACGGGCAGGGAACTGCTCGCTCTGCGCCCGGACCTCGCCGACACCCTCTACCGCACCGCCGACGACCTCCTCGGCATCCCCCTGGCCCGGATCTGCCAGGACGGGTCCCCACGGGACTTCGAGGACCCGGCGGTGGCGCAGCCGGCCGTCTTCCTGACGAGCCTGGCCGTCCTGGAGGTGCTGCGCGGCGAGGGCGTGGAGCCGGACGCGGTGGCCGGGCACAGCCTGGGCGAGTACGCGGCGCTCGTGGCCGCGGGCGTCCTGGAGTGGACGGAGGCCCTCTGGCTGGTGCGGCTGCGCGCCGAGCTGGTCGCCACGGCCGGGGACCGGATCGGCAGCGCCACCGTGGCCGTCATCGGCCCGCCCCGCTCGGACCTGGCCCGGCTCTGCGCCGAGACCCGGGCCGCCACCGGCCAGGTCGTGGAGGTGGCCGGGGACAACGAGCCCCGGCAGACGGTGGTATCGGGCCAGGCCGAAGCGGTGGAGCGGGTCGCGCGGGCGGCCGCGGCCGCCGGGGCGCGGGTGGAGCGGCTGCGTACCGGCGGCCCCTTCCACTCCAGCCTGCTGAACGAGGCCGAGGCGGAGTTCACCGAGACGCTGCTCGCCACGGAGTTCCGCGACCCGGCCGTCCCGCTGGTCTCCGGCGTCACCGGCGGGTGGGTGACGACGGCCGCCGAGGCCGCCGTCGCCCTGCGCGGCCAGCTCACCAGCCCGGTGCGCTGGACCGAGGCCGTCGGCGCGCTCGCCGCCTCGGGTGCCGACCGGTTCGTGGAAGTGGGCCCCGGCCGGGTGCTGAGCGGGCTGGTCCGGCGGATCCTGCCGGGCGCCGGCGTCCACCCGACGCACACCGCGGACCGGCTCGGCCGGGCCGTGGAGGCGCTCACCGCCACCGCGGTCTGAGCACCGGCCCCGGCGGGCGGAACCGGCGGCCCCGACCAGGCCCGCCCGCCCGCGACGCCCGCCCGCGCTCCCCGCGCCCGCCCCGCGCGGGCCCCGACCAGGCCGCCTGCCCGCGACGCCCGCCCGCGCGCCCCGCGCCCTTTCCCGTCAAGGAGACAACGACATGACACACCTCGCCCCCGGCCGCGCGCCCGCAGGAGGCGGCAGGCGGCTGCTGGTCACCGGCGGGGCCGGGTTCATCGGTTCCCACTTCGTCCGGACCCTGCTCGGCGGCGGCTACCCCGGTCACGAGGGAACCCGGGTCACCGTCCTCGACAAGCTCACCTACGCGGGCAGCCGGGAGAACCTGCCCGCCGCCCACCCCCGGCTGGACTTCGTCCACGGCGACGTCTGCGACGAGCCGCTGCTGCGCGCCCTGCTCCCCGGCCACGACGCGGTGGTGCACTTCGCCGCCGAATCACACGTGGACCGCTCCGTGCACTCCGCCGCCGCGTTCGTCCGCACCAACGTCGGCGGCACCCAGACCCTGCTGGACGCCTGCCTCGCCACCGGCGTCCGCCGCGTGGTCCACGTCTCCACCGACGAGGTCTACGGCTCCATTCCCGAGGGCGCCTGGACCGAGGAGTGGCCGCTGCGGCCCAACTCCCCGTACGCCGCCTCCAAGGCCTCCTCCGACCTCATCGCGCGCGCCTACTGGCGCACCCACGGCCTCGACGTGACGATCACCCGCTGCTCCAACAACTACGGGCCCCACCAGCACCCCGAGAAGCTGATCCCGCTGTTCGTGACCAACCTCCTGGAGGGCGGGCGGGTACCGCTGTACGGGGACGGGCGCAACGTCCGCGAGTGGCTGCACGTCGACGACCACTGCCGGGCCCTCGCCCTGGTCCTGGACCGGGGCCGCTCCGGCCAGGTCTACAACATCGGCGGCGGCAACGAGCGGACCAACCTGGACATCACCGAGCGGCTGCTGGCCCTGTGCGGCGCCGACGCCTCGGCCGTGGAGCGGGTGGCCGACCGCAAGGGCCACGACCTGCGCTACGCCCTGGACGAGACGAAGATCCGCGAGGAGCTCGGCTACGCCCCGCGGATCCCCTTCGAGCAGGGCCTCGCCGACACCGTCGCCTGGTACCGGGACAACCCGGGCTGGTGGAAGGCCGCGAAGCACCGTACCGACGACTTCGGCCGCCCGGGCCGGGAAGGGACCAGCACGCGCCGGAGATGCGGATCGCCGCCGGCCCCAGCTCGCGCCGGTTCGAATCGCGCTTCGCCCGCAGGCTCGGGCACCGCAAGGCCCACCTGACCAACTCGGGCTCCTCCGCCAACCTGCTGGCCATCCGCTTCCTGAACGCCGAGAGCCGCTACCTCTTCCTCGACGTGGACGTGGACGTGGACGTGGACGAGGACCAGGCCCGCTCCAGGCCCCGCCCGGCTACCTGTGGGCCACCCCCGGCCAGCTCACCGCCCTGCTGCGGCACAACCACTACCTCAACGTGCAGGCGCGCACCCTGCTCTCCTGCCTGACCACGGGAGCGGTGCGCCTCTGATGGACCCGCTGCGCATCGGCGTCCTCGGCTGCGCCGCCATCGCCCGCCGCCGGATGCCCCCGCCCTGCGGGACCGCCCCGCCACCGAACTCGTCGCGGTCGCCGACCGGGACGCCGCCACCGCCCGGGCCACCGCCGCCGAGGCCCGCTGCGAGGCCGTCACCGGATACGGGACCCTGCTCGCGCGCCCCGATGTCGACGCCGTGTACGTACCGCTCCCGGCGGCCCTGCACGCCCCGTGGGTGGAGGCGGCGCTGCGCGCGGGCAAACACGTCCTCGCGGAGAAGCCCCTCACCACCGGCCTCGCCGCCACCCGCCGCCTGACGGCGCTGGCGGCGGAGCGCGGCCGGGTGCTGCGGGAGAACGTGATGTTCGTCCACCACTCCCGGCACGCCGCCGTCCGCGCCCTGGTGGCCGACGGGGCCGTCGGCGAACTCCGGGGATTCCAGGCCGAGTTCACCATCCCGAGGCTGCCGGACACCGACATCCGCTACGACGCCGCCCTCGGCGGCGGCGCCCTGTGGGACGCCGGCGTCCACCCCGTCCGCGCGGCCCTGCACTTCCTCGGCGACCGCCTGGAGACCGAGGCCGCCGTACTGGTGCGCGGGGGACCCGGCCGCCGGGTCGACACCGCCGGCACCGCCCTGCTGCGCACCCCCCGGGGGATCTGCGCGCAGCTCGCCTTCGGCCTGGGCCACGGCTACCGCTCCCGCTACGAGATCACCGGCAGCGAGGGCCGGCTGACCGTCGACCGGGCCTTCACCCCGCCCGCCGGGCACCCGCCCCGGATCCTCCTCGAACGCCGCACCGGCACCGAGGAGATCACCCTCGCGCCGGACGACCAGGTGCTGCGCACCGTGGCGGCGTTCGCGGACGCCGTCCGCACGGCCGCCGGGCCCGACGCCGCACCGCTGCGCCAGGCCGAGCTGCTGGACCAGATCCGGCGCGGCGCCCGCCACCTGTGAGCGTCGCGCGGGGACGTCCGGCACGGACCGCCACCACCCGCCCATGAAGACCGCCCTCTGGAGAGGCCATGCCTTCGACCTACGACGACCTCGCGGAACTGCGCGAGCGGATACGGGTCCTGAGCGATCACGCCGAGCTGCGTGAGCTGTTCGACCGCTACGTCACCGCCCTCGACTCGGGCGGCCCGGACGGCCCGGACGGGGCCCGGTTCGCCGGGCTCTTCACCGAGGACGCCACCTTCTCCTTCCCCATCGGCGCGTGCACCGGGGCCGAGGCCTTCGCCGCCTTCCAGCGCGCGGCCCGCGCCCGGTGGGCGCGCACCCACCACGTCAGCACCAACCACGTGGTCGTCCTCGACGGCGACCGCGCCACGCTGCGCGCGCAGCAGCTCACCACCCACGTCCACCACGCCACGGCCGGCCCGGCCGCCCATTTCGAGGTCGGCGGCCGCTGCGAGGCCCGGGCCGTGCGTACGGGCGACGGCTGGCGCCTGAGCCACGTCGCCTCCGAGGTCGTCTGGGACTCCGGGACCCGCCTGCCCGAGCAGGCCGGAGCGCGGCTGTGAGCGCGGGATGAACGCCGTGCAGATCGCCGGCTACCGGGTGCCCGCCCAGGAGCCCGTACGCGGACCCGCCCACACGCCGGCCCGCCCCGCACCCCACCCCGGGCCGCCCCTGACCACACTGCTGCGCCGCCGGGCTGCCTGGGCGCTCGCCGTCGCCCGGAGCCGTACGGCGCGCGCCCTCGGCTGAGCCCCGTACCCCTCCACCCCTCCCGGAAGGCCCCCGCATGTCCGCACCGCCACCGACCGGCCCGCCCCGGGTCCGGCCCGTCGTCCTCGACGCGGCCGGCATCCCGCTGTCCGGGCTGCTCGCCCTGCCCGAACGGCCGGAGCCCCGGGCCGTCGTGGTGGCCCTGCACGGCGCCGGGATGAGCGCGGGCTACTTCGACAGCCGAGCCCGCCCCGGGCTCTCGCTGCTCGAACTCGGCGCCGCCCTCGGCTACACGGTGCTCGCCCTGGACCGGCCCGGTTACGGGGCTTCGGCGGCGGCGCTGCCCGAGGGGCAGGAGCTCGCCGGGCAGACCCGGACCCTGCTGGCCGCCCTGGACGGCTTCGCCCGGGAGCACCGGCTGGGCGCCGGGTACTTCCTCGTGGCCCATTCGAACGGCGGCCGGCTCGCGCTGTCCGCCGCCGCAGACGCGGACTTCGCGCCGCTCGGTCTGGACCTCTGCGGGCTCGGCCGGCGCTTCGCCGTGGAGCCCGGGCAGTCGCCCGGGGCCGCGGTGGACCTGTGGGGCCAGTGGCGCCGGCACTGGGGGGCGCTGCGGTTCTACCCGCCGGACGCCTTCCGGCTCGGGGCGGAGCTGGTCCGTCCGGTCCCCGTCCTGGAGGCCCGCGAGACCCTGCGCTGGCCGGACACGTACCCCGGGATCGCGGCCCGGACCGCGGTCCCGGTCCGGTTCACCTTCGCCGAGCAGGAGCTGTGGTGGAGGACCGACGGCGCGGCGCTGGAGGAACTCCTGAGTCCGCTGTCCGGGGCCCCCGCGGAGGTGGTCCGGCAGCCTGATTCCGGTCATAACATCAGCCTGGGCTGGGCGGCCCGCACCTATCACCTGCGGGTGCTGGCCTTCCTGGAGGAGTGTTTGCTCGCCCGGGACGCCGCGGCGGTCCGCGTCGCCCGGCCGTCTGACCGAGACCTGAAGAAGGTTGACGTGGATCTGACATAAAGGCCGTTGACCAACAGACCGGCGCCACCGAGGCTTTTCGTGAGCATTCCGGAGGCGAGTAACGAAAATCCGTCATGCGGCGACACCAGTTCCACGGCGACGCGGAGCCGGAGCCGCCGCGGCCCGTCTCTCCACCGACCGACGAGAAGCAGGTTCCCATGGCGACCGGCCACCACAACGTCCACCCGCTGCCGCAGACCAACCAGCTCCGGGCCATGCACACGGTCATCCGTGACCGCGACGCCTCGCACGCGGACTTCGTGTTCCACTCCCGGCGCATCATCCGGCTCCTGCTCGAATCGGCCCTCGACCAGCTGCCGTTCGACAAGCAGGAGGTCGTGACGCCGGTCGGTGAGGTCTACGACGGGCTGAAGCTCGCTCCGGGGTTATGCGCCGTGCCCGTGATCCGGGCCGGCGACGCCATGGTGGACGAGCTGCGCCAGATCGTGCCGGACGTCCCCATCGGCAAGATCCTCATCCAGCGGGACAAGACCACCAAGCTCCCGCACCTCCTGTACCAGAACCTGCCGGCCGACATCGCGGACCGGCACGTCCTGCTCCTGGAGCCGATGCTCGCCACCGGCGGCAGCGCCAACGCCGCGATCGACGTCCTGCTCGACGCCGGGGTGCGCGAGGAGAACATCGTCTTCGTCAACTTCCTCGCCGCTCCCGAGGGCATCGCCGTGGTCCACCGGGCGCACCCGCTCGTCAAGATCGTCACCTCCTCCGTCGAGGAGTGCCTCAACGAGCACGCGTTCATGATCCCGGGCATCGGCGACTTCGGTGACCGCTTCTTCGGCACGGCCGATTCGGGGGCCGCCCGATGAAGGGTCCCCGTACCCTCGCGGACTCGGCGATCACGGCGCTCGCGCCCGCCGTCTGGGGTTCGACGTACCTGGTCACCACGGAGCTGCTGCCCGAAGGGCGCCCGCTGCTGGCGTCCCTGCTCCGGGCCCTGCCCGCCGGCCTGATCCTGGTGGCCGTCGGACGCACGCTGCCGAAGGGCATCTGGTGGTGGCGGGCCCTGGTCCTCGGCGTCCTGAACATCGGCGCCTTCTTCTACCTCCTCTTCGTGGCCGCCTACCACCTGCCGGGCGGGGTCGCCGCGCTGGTCGGGTCCATCCAGCCGATGATCGTGCTGCTGCTCGGCGCCGTGCTGCTGAAGGAGCGGATCAAGCCGGTCCACCTGGCCGCCTGCGGTCTCGGCGCGGCCGGTGTGGCGCTGCTCGTCCTCCAGCCGAACGCCGGGCTGAACGCCACCGGTGTCATCGCCGGCCTGCTGGGCGCGCTCAGCATGGCCTCCGGCATCGTGCTCACCAAGCGCTGGGGGCGCCCCGAGGGCGTCGGCCTGCTGTCCTTCACCGGCTGGCAGCTGACCGTCGGCGGTCTGGTCCTGCTGCCGGTCACGCTTCTCGGCGAGGGCCTGCCGGACGGGATCACCGGCAGGAACCTCTGGGGCTTCCTCTACCTCGGCGTCGTCGGCGCCCTGTTCGCCTACGCGATCTGGTTCCGCGGCGTACAGCGCCTGCCCGCCCTGGCCGTCTCGTTCCTGAGCTTCGCCTCCCCCCTGGCGGCCACCCTGCTCGGCTACTTCGTGCTCCACCAGGCGCTCTCCCCGCTCCAGATCACCGGAGCGCTGATCGTGGTCGCCGCGGTGGCCCTGGCGCAGCCACGGCCGGGCCGCCGCAGGCCCGCGGCCGGGCCCGGAGCCGGGCCGGTCCGCCACCCGAGCCCACGGGAGTCCGCCCCGGCGTAACGCGCCGCCGGCTCCCGTCCGAGACTCCCCGCCGGGCTTCCCCCCCTGGACCCGGGCGGGGAGCGGTGGTGGCACACCGCGGCCTCCCCCGTCCGCGGTGTGCCGCCCACCCCCCACAGACAGAACCGCACACGTACGCGCACCACCCCGTGAGAGGACCCAGGCCGTGCCCCACATCCACGTCCGGCACTACCCGAGGAGCTTCACGGACGACCAGCTCAGGGCGATCGACGCGGCGGTCACCGCCGCCGTGACGCGGACCTTCGCCACCGGCGAGGACTCCGTCTCGATCTCCCTGGAGCCGGTCACCCCGGAGGACTGGGGCACCCAGGTCCTCGCCGAGATAGCCGCCCGCCCGGACGAGCTGATCAAGGCGCCCGGCTACTGGAACGAGAGTTGAGAGAGCCCCGATGAGCGCAAGCAGCGGCATCCCCGTCGTCTACACCGAGGAGGTCCGCGAGGCCCTCCACGACGGCGCGGCCGTCGTCGCCCTCGAAAGCAACGTCATCACCCACGGCCTGCCCTACCCGGACAACGCGGCCACAGCCCGCAAGGTCGAGGACGCCGTCCGGGCCGGCGGCGCCGTGCCCGCGACGATCTGCATCGAGGACGGCGAGATCCGGGTCGGCATGAGCGACTCCGACATCGAGCGCTTCGCGTCGCTGCCGGGCATCCCCAAGGTGTCCAGCCGCGACCTGCCCGTCGTCCTGGCGCGGGGCGGCCTCGGAGCCACCACCGTGGCCACCTCCGTCGTCGCGGCGGAGCTCGCCGGGATCCCGTTCTTCTCCTCCGCCGGCATCGGCGGCGTCCACCGGGGCGCCCAGGAGAGCTGGGACGTCTCCTCGGACCTCATCCAGTTCACCCGCTCCAAGGTCGCCGTCGTCTGCGCGGGCGCCAAGATGATCCTCGACCTCGGGCTGACGCTGGAGTACCTGGAGACGCACTGCGTCCCCGTCGTCGCCTACCGCTCGGACGACTTCCCCGCCTTCTACTGCCGTACGAGCGGCCACAAGGCGCCCCACCGCCTGGACGACGAGCAGGTCATCGCCCGCGCCGTCGAGGCCCACTGGGCCCTCGGCAACAACAGTTCCTTCCTGATCACCACCCCGGTCAGGGAGGAGGACGCCATCGACTCCGCCGAGGTGGACACGGCCATCCGCGCCGCCGTCGCCGAGGCCGCCCGGGACGGGGTGTCGGGACAGGCCATCACCAAGTACCTGATGCGCGCCGTCGACGCGGCGACCGAGGGCCGTTCGGCCACGGCCAACATGGCCGTCCTCGCCTCCTGCGCCGAGGCGGCCGGCCGGCTGGCCGTCGCCCACTCCCGCCTTCGCGCCGGAGCCTTCGCAGAGGCCGGCGCCGCGTGAGCGGCTCCGGACAGATGCTGCTCTTCTCGGGGCGCGCGCATCCCGGGCTGGCCGGGGCGATCGCCGCCGAGCTGGGCACGGAGCTGGTCCCGACGAAGGCGATCGACTTCGCCAACGGCGAGATCTACATCCGCTACCACGCCTCGGTGCGCGGCGCGGACTGCTTCGTCGTCCAGAGCCACACGGCGCCGGTCAACAAGTCCATCATGGAACAGCTGATCATGATCGACGCGCTGAAGCGGGCCTCGGCCCGCAGCATCACGGTGATCCTGCCGTTCTACGGATACGCCCGCCAGGACCGCAAGCACAGCGGCCGGGAACCCATCTCGGCCCGCCTGGTGGCGGACCTGCTGGGGACGGCGGGCGCCGACCGGATCCTGACGGTCGATCTGCACGCCGACCAGATCCAGGGCTTCTTCGACGGTCCCGTGGACCACCTCTTCGCCATGCCGGTCCTCGCGGACCACATCGGCTCCCGGGTGGACCGCGCGGAGCTCACCGTGGTCTCGCCCGACGCGGGCCGCGTACGCGTGGCGGACGGCTGGTGCGACCGGCTGGGCGCCCCGCTCGCGATCGTCCACAAGCGGCGGGACAAGGACGTGGCCCACCAGGTCACGGCCCACGAGGTGGTCGGTGACGTCGACGGCCGGGTCTGCGTCCTGGTCGACGACATGATCGACACCGGCGGCACGATCTGTGCCGCGGCCGACGCCCTGTTCACCCAGGGGGCGAAGGACGTCATCGTGGCGGCCACGCACGGGGTGCTCTCCGGCCCCGCCGCCGACCGCCTGAAGAACTCGCGTGTCAGCGAGTTCGTCTTCACGGACACCCTGCCGGTGCCCGGGGCCCTCGGACTGGACAAGGTCACCGTCCTGTCCATCGCCCCGCTCATCGCCGGGGCCGCCCGTGAGGTGTTCGAAAACGGATCAGTGACCCGGCTCCTGCAGAGCCGGTGATCGCCCGGGCGGACGAGCCTGACGGGGGCCCGTCCGTCCGATGGGGGAGGCGGCCGCACGCACCGCGCCGTCCCGGGACCTTTCCCGGGTGGCGGGGCTCCTGACTTGCGCCCCTCGTTTCTCTGATTCTTATCGCCGGGACTCGTCCCGGCCCCCGAAGCCCACCGCCGGCGCGGTGGGCCCGGTCGCGGGGGCGTGCGCGCGCCCGCTGCTCGACAACGGAACGTAAGGAAGCGGGAAATGACACTTCAGGAGACCAGCGTGCTTGAGCCCACCCTGCGCGGCACCACCACGTTGCCCGGCCTGCTCGCCGAGCGGGTGGCCGCCCACCCCGAGGCGACCGCCGTCGTCTACCGCGACGAGAAGCTGACCTACCGCGAGCTCGCGTCCAGGAGCTCCGCCCTCGCCGCGTACCTCAGACACCTCGGCGTCGCGGCGGACGACTGCGTCGGCCTCTTCGTCGAACCGTCGATCGACCTGATGGTCGGTGCCTGGGGCATCCTGACCGCCGGCGCCGCCTATCTTCCGCTGTCCCCGGAGTACCCCGAGGACCGCCTGCGGTACATGATCGAGAACAGCCAGACGAAGATCATCCTGGCGCAGCAGCGCCTGGTGTCCCGGCTGCGCGAACTCGCGCCCGCGGACGTCAGCGTCGTCACCCTGCGCGAGTCCGACGCCTTCCTGCTGCCCGAGGGGCAGCAGGAGGCGCCGGTCGCCGACGGCGCCCGCCCGGACACCCTCGCGTACGTCATCTACACCTCCGGCAGCACGGGCAAGCCGAAGGGCGTGATGATCGAGCACCACAGCATCGTCAGCCAGCTCGGCTGGCTGCGCGAGACCTACGGGATCGACCGCGGCAAGACCATCCTGCAGAAGACCCCGATGAGCTTCGACGCCGCCCAGTGGGAGATCCTCTCCCCGGCCAACGGCGCCACCGTCGTCATGGGCGCCCCCGGCGTCTACGCCGACCCCGAAGGCCTCATCGAGACCATCGTCAAGTACGGCGTCACCACGCTCCAGTGCGTGCCCACCCTGCTCCAGGGACTGCTGGACACCGAGAAGTTCGCCGAGTGCGTCACCCTCCAGCAGATCTTCAGCGGCGGCGAGGCGCTCTCGCGCCTGCTCGCCGTCCAGGTCACCCAGGAGATGCCGGGCCGCGCCCTGATCAACGTCTACGGGCCGACCGAGTGCACCATCAACTCCTCCTCCTTCGTGGTCGACCCGGCCACCCTGGACGAGGCGCCGCAGTCCATCTCCATCGGCGCCCCGGTCCACGACACCCAGTACCACATCCTGGGCCGGGAGGACCTGTTGCCCGTCGGCGTCGGCGAGATCGGCGAGCTGTACATCGGCGGCGGCCAGCTGGCGCGCGGCTACCTGCACCGCCCCGACCTGACCGCCGAGCGCTTCCTGGAGATCGAGGTCGTCGAGGGCGAGGGCCCCGTGCGCCTGTACAAGACGGGCGACCTCGGCCAGTGGAACGCGGACGGCACCGTGCAGTTCGCCGGCCGCGCCGACAACCAGGTCAAGCTGCGCGGCTACCGCGTCGAGCTGGACGAGATATCCCTGGCGATCGAGAACCACGACTGGGTCCGCAACGCGGCGGTCATCGTCAAGAACGACGGCCGCACCGGCTTCCAGAACCTGATCGCCTGCGTCGAGCTGAGCGAGAAGGAAGCCGCCCTCATGGACCAGGGCAACCACGGCTCCCACCACGCCTCGAAGAAGAGCAAGCTCCAGGTCAAGGCGCAGCTGTCCAACCCGGGCCTGCGCGACGACGCCGAGCTGGCCGGCCGCGCCGCCTTCGACCTGCCGGGGGCCCAGCCGACCCCCGAGCAGCGCAGCCGGGTCTTCGCCCGCAAGACGTACCGCTTCTACGAGGGCGGCGCGGTCACCGAGTCCGACCTGCTGGAGCTGCTCGGCGCGAAGGTCCCCGCCGCGTACTCCCGCAAGTCCGCCGACCTCGCCCCGGCCGAACTGGGCCAGATCCTGCGCTGGTTCGGCCAGTACCTCAGCGAGGAGCGGCTGCTGCCGAAGTACGGTTACGCCTCCCCGGGCGCGCTGTACGCGACGCAGATGTACTTCGAGCTGGAGGGCGTCGGCTCGCTGGAGCCGGGCTACTACTACTACCAGCCGGTCCGCCACCAGCTCGTCCTGATCAGCGGGCGGGCCGCCACCGGCAAGGCCACCGCCCGCGTCCACTTCATGGGCAAGAAGGGCGGCATCGAGCCGGTCTACAAGAACAACATCCAGGAGGTCCTGGAGATCGAGACCGGCCACATCGTCGGCCTCTTCGAGCAGGTGCTGCCGGCCTACGGCCTCGACATCCGCGACCTGGCCTTCGAGCCGTCCGTCCGCGAACGGCTGGACGTCCCCGAGGAGGACTACTACCTGGGCACCTTCGAGCTGGTCCCGCACACGGGCCCGCGCGAGGACCACGCCGAGGTCTACGTCCAGACGCACGGCGGCAAGGTCGCGGGCCTCCCGCAGGGCCAGTACCGCTACGCGGACGGCCGGCTCACCCGCTTCTCGGACGACATCGTCCTGAAGAAGCAGGTCATCGCGATCAACCAGTCGGTGTACGAGGCCGCCAGCTTCGGCATCAGCGTCGTCAGCCGCGCCCCCGAGGAGTGGCTGCACTACATCACCCTCGGCAAGAAGCTCCAGCACCTGATGATGAACGGGCTCGGCCTGGGCTTCATGTCCTCCGGCTACAGCTCCAAGACCGGCAACCCGCTGCCCGCCTCGCGCCGGATCGACGCCGTCCTGAACGCGGCCGGGGTCGACAGCGGTCCGTCGTACTTCTTCGTCGGCGGCCGGGTCAGCGAGGAGCAGCTCGGCCACGAGGGCATGCGCGAGGACAGCGTCCACATGCGCGGCCCGGCGGAGCTGATCCGCGACGACCTCGTCAGCTTCCTGCCCGACTACATGATCCCGAACCGGGTCGTGGTGTTCGACCGGCTGCCGCTGTCCGCCAACGGCAAGATCGACGCGAAGGCGCTCGCCGCCTCCGACCAGGTCAACGCCGAGCTCGTGGAGCGGCCCTTCGTCGCCCCGCGCACCGAGACCGAGAAGGAGATCGCGGAGGTGTGGGCCAAGTCCCTGCGCCGCGAGAGCGTCTCCGTCCAGGACGACTTCTTCGAGTCGGGCGGCAACTCGCTGATCGCCGTCAGCCTCATCCGCGAGCTCAACTCGCGCCTGGGCGTCTCCCTGCCGCTGCAGAGCGTCCTGGAGTCCCCGACGGTCGAGAAGCTCGCCCGCCGCCTGGAGCGCGAGGTCGCCCAGGAGTCCTCCCGCCTGGTGCGGCTGCACGCCGAGACCGGCAAGGACCGCCCGGTGCTGTGCTGGCCGGGCCTGGGCGGCTACCCGATGAACCTGCGCACGCTGGCCGGCGAGATCGGCCTCGGCCGCTCGTTCTACGGCATCCAGGCGCACGGCATCAACGAGGGCGAGTCCCCGTACGCGACCATCACGGAGATGGCCAAGGCCGACATCGAGGCCATCAAGGAGCTCCAGCCGAAGGGCCCCTACACCCTGTGGGGCTACTCCTTCGGCGCCCGCGTCGCCTTCGAGACCGCCTACCAGCTGGAGCAGGCGGGCGAGAAGGTCGACCACCTCTTCCTGATCGCCCCGGGCTCGCCGACCGTGCGCGCCGAGAACGGCAAGGCGTACGGCCGTGAGGCGTCCTTCGCCAACCGCGCCTACACCACCATCCTCTTCTCGGTGTTCACCGGCACCATTTCGGGTCCGGACCTGGAGCGGTGCCTGGAATCCTCCACCGACGAGGAATCCTTCGCCGCGTTCATCAGCGAACTGAAGGGGATCGACGTCGACCTGGCGAAGCGGATCATCTCGGTCGTGGGCCAGACCTACGAATTCGAGTACTCGTTCCGCGAGCTGGCCGAGCGCACGCTGAACGCGCCGGTGACCATCTTCAAGGCCCGCGGCGACGACTATTCGTTCGTCGAGAACAGCAGCGGCTACTCCGCCGAGCCGCCCACGGTCATCGACCTGGACGCCGACCACTACAGCCTGCTCCGCACCCCGGACATCGGCGAGCTGGTCAAGCACATCCGGTACCTGCTCGGCGAGTAGCAGCGGACCGGTTCCCACCATGCGGCCGCCCCGCCGGAGAAATCCGGCGGGGCGGCCGTCTTTTTGTGTTTGCGGGCGCTTGTCGCGGGAGCCGGTGAAAACCGTTCAGAATGCTGACGCGAGTTGACGGGGGGAAATGCTGACACATGGCCGGTTGACGGGTGTCGTCATCGGCCCGTTCGAGATCGTCACCGACGACGGCAGGTCCTACCGGCCGGGCACGAAGTACCGGACGAAACCGGCGTCCACGATCCCGTCGGCCACCGTCCGCGACAGCGCGCGGTCGGCGTCGGCGCGGTCCGCGTGACGGACGGCCACGGAGGCCAGCTCCTGCGTCGAGGAGGTCGCCCTGCGCGTGGGATTCATCGACGCGGACCGGTGCCACCGGCTCGGGGCGCTCCTGGGCAAGTCCGGGTACGGGCGGTACGTGATGGAGGTCGCGGAGTCGCTGCGCGGCCTCCCGTCCGAGCTGCGCTCCGGCTCCCTGTTCCGGGCCTGAACCGGACGGCCGGACGCCCGGAACGGGCAGGGGCCCCGCCGACGAGGACGTCGGCGGGGCCCCTGTGGTCCGGACGGGCGGATCAGCCCTCGTACGGACGCGCGGTACGGCCCTCACGGAGCGTCACGCCCCACCAGGCGAGCTGGTCGAGGAGGACGGTGGCGGCCTTGGAGGCGGCGTCCGCGTCGAGCGGGCGGCCCTCCTCGTTGAACTTCTCCCACGCGTTGTGGAAGCTCACGGTGTCGCGGACGGTGACCGCGTGCAGTTCGGCGAAGACCTGGCGCAGCTGCTCGACGGCACGCAGGCCGCCCGCCATCCCGCCGTACGAGACGAACGCGACCGGCTTGGCCCGCCAGCCCTCGTACACGTAGTCCACGGCCAGCTTGAGCGAGGCCGGGTAGCCGTGGTTGTACTCGGGGGTGACGATCACGTAGGCGTCCAGCCCCTTGATCCGCTCGGCCAGGGCGGGGGTCTCGCCGGGCGTGCCCAGCGGGTCGAGGTTCAGCTTCAGCTCCTCGACGAGGGCCGGCTCCGACAGGTCGATGACGTGGATCTCCATGTCGTCGCGCAGGGAGGCCTCGGACACGAACCAGTTCGCGACCGTTTCGGCGAAGCGGCCCGTACGGACGCTGCCGATCACGACGCCGACCTTCAGGGGGTTACCGGACATGACGGTTCCTCGATTCACAAGAAGCAATGGGGTAAGAGAGACCCGTGGTGCGGGCGGGGCATGGACAGGACCCTAGAACCTCAAGTGCCGTTGAGGTCAAATCCCCTCCGTGACCGGCGGATCAGGCCGTTCCGTCGCGCCGCAGCGAGCGCTCGGCGACCTTCCACCGGCCGTCCTCCTCGACGAGGCGGTCACGGCACACCACGCTCGCCGTGATCCGCAGTTCCCCGCCGTGCGCGGTCCGCGCGGTCAGCACGTACGCGCGCGTACGCAGGCTCCCGTCGGGCTGGGGGCGGACGTCGAGCATGCCGACCAGTGCCGCAGGTCCGCCTTCTCCACGGCCAGTTTCGCGGCGTGCGCCCGGGCCGAGCCGGCACGGCCCGCCCGGCCGGTGACCCCGGCGGAGACGTAGTCCGCGCCGGGCGGCCGGGGCGGGGATTCGGTGCTCATCCGGGTCCCTTCGTCAAGGAGGCGTACGCCGCCGCGCGGTGACTCGGCGGCGTGGATGTCCCACGGTGCCCGGCGCCACTCGAAAACCGCTCGGGGCCGACTGCAGCCGTAGCACCCCGGTCCCGGCCGTCGTCAACGGGGCAGGTGGCGCAGCCAGTCGTCCACGACGTCCGCGACCCCGGCGCTGTCCGCACCGAGCAGGGAGAAGTGGTCACCGGGCGCCTCGGCCACATGGTCGGCGTACTCCCAGCCGCACGTCCCGCGAGCCGCCGACCCCGCCGCCCGCACCAGCAGCGTCGGGACCGCGGCCGGTTCGGGCGACCAGTCGGCGAAGACCCGCAGGTGCCCGCCCATCGCGAGGAGCCGTCCGTCGTCGGGGACGCCGAGCGGGGCGTCCGGACCCAGGAGCCGCTCCGCCAGCACGGCCAGACCGCGGCCGCCCTCGCTGCGCGCGTACGTGTCGAGCAGCACCACCGCCGCCGCTTCGCGGCCGAGTTCGGGCAGCTCCCGGGCGACGGCGTGCGCGATCCAGCCGCCGGAGGAGTGCCCCAGCAGGACGGGCGCCCGGCCCCCGCCGCAGGCCCGGGCCACCGCCTCCGCCTGTGCCCGGACCAGGGCCTGGCGCGTGCGCGGCAGTACGGGATCGCCCGCGAAACCGGGGTGCGGCAGGACCGTCAGGCCCCGCCGGCCGTGCAGGGCACCGGCCAGTGCCCCGTACTCGTGCGGGCCGGAGCCCGCGCCGAGCGTGGGGAACGCGAACAGCGTGGCGGCCCCCTCCCGCCCCGGTGCCAGCTCCGCCGGAGCGGGCCAGTGCTCCACACCGGCGCGGTGGTCGTAGCGGGGCAGCAGTTCGGCCGCCGCCATCAGCAGCGCCGCGCCCTCGGCGGTACGCCCCTGGGCGTGCGCCCCGCGCAGCAGCCACGCGAGGGTGCCCCCGCCGGTCCGGGCGAGCGCCGCGGCGGACCCCGTCCCGCCTCCGGCGGCGCGCGTCCGCGCGGCCCCGGCCGGGCCGGTGGCCGGTGCGACGGCGTCGGCGCGCGCCGGTACGGAGCCGGGGGCGGCCGCGGGCGCACCGGGCGCGGGCCGGGCGGGCGCCGGGCACCGGGGGACGTCGGGCGGGCCGGGCACCGGGCCGGGGAGAGCGGCGCGGGCCGGCGCGGGAAGGTGGGTGAGCGCGGGCGCGGCGGTCCCGGGGCGGGGGGTCCCGGCGTGGGCCCGTGCGCCAGGCCGGCCCGCCGCGGCTCCGGCCATCGCCGCGTACGGCCGCTCCGGGCCGGACCCGCCGGTTCCCTCGGCGTCGGCCGGCGGTCGTGGGGCGGCGGTTCCCGGCCGTGCTCCGGCGTCGGCCGGCCCGCCGCCGGGGCGCGGGCGCGCGGTGGACTCCGGCGCCGGGGCGGTCCGGCGGCCGTGCCCGGCGCCCGCCACCCGGAGGCGCTCGCGGGGCGGCGCGCCCGCGGGGCGGTGCGGCCTGGGGGAGAAGGCGGCCCGGTCGACGCCGATGCCGTGGTGGTGCAGTGCGGACACCGCCCCGGTCAGGCTCGGCGCCTCGGCGTGGCCGCGCCGCAGGGCGGGCACGAGGGCCATGCCGTCGTCGCCGGGGACGCAGCCCCGGGCCAGGTCCGTGAGGAGGCCGTCGGGGCCCAGCTCCAGAACGGCCCCGACACCGCGGTCCGCCAGGGTGCGCACGACCTCATGGAAGCGGACGGCCTCGCGGAGCTGGACGACCCAGTACTCGGGGCGGGCGACCTCGTCCGAGACCACGCCCCCGGTGAGCCCGGAGACGAAGGTGATCGCGGGCCGGTGGAACGCGAGACCCGCCACCGTCCGCCGGAACTCCTCCAGCACCGGGTCCATGAGCGGCGAGTGGAAGGCGTGGGCGACGCGCAGCGCCTTGGACTTGACGTCCCGTTCCGCGAGTCGGCCGACGACCGTCCGCACCGCCTCGCGCGCGCCCGAGACGACGACCGTCCGGGGCCCGTCGACGGCGCCGATCGCCGCGCCCGGCACCAGCAGGGGGCCCACCTCGTCCACGCCCGCCTGGACGGACACCATGACCCCGGCCGCCGGCAGCGCCTCCGTCAGCCGGCAGCGCGCGCTCACCAGCACCGCCGCGTCGCGCAGCGACAGCACGCCCGCCACGTGCGCGGCGGCCGTCTCCCCGGCGGAGTGCCCGCCGACGAACTCCGGCACCACCCCCCAGGACTCCACCAGCCGGTAGAGGGCCACCTCGAAGGCGAACAGGTCGGACTGCGCCGTACCGGTCCGGTCCGGCCCGTCGGCGCCGGCGTCCCCGGGGAAGGTGGTCCCGGGGAAGGCGGCCTCGGCGCCGGCCTCGTGCAGCTCCGCCCGGGCCGCGTCGAAGGCGGCGGCGAACACCGGGAACTCCTCGTACAGTTCGAGCCCCGGCCCGGGCCACCGGCCGCCCCGCCCGGGAAACAGCACCGCCAGGCCCCGGCCCAGCGCCGCGGGGCGCGCCCGCAGGTCCGCGGGGCGCCCCGCCGTAGCGGGCGTCCCGGCGGGGGTCCGGCCCGGAACTCCACGCGTGTGTTCAGGCATCGTCCCTCTTCCACCCGCACGGAGCCGCGCCACCTGGTTGCCGCAGATGTTGCGCACCCCCGGTGGAGCCGCGCTCGCGGGCGGCTGAACCCCGTGCTCGGCGGGCCGGCCCGGTCGCCCGCCCCTAGCGCGAGCGTCCGTACAGGACCAGGGCCCAGGCCAGCAGGCCGGTCGATGCCGTGGTGAGCAGGGTGCGCCAGAGGTTGGCGCGGACCCACGGGGCCTCGAAGGCGCGGCGTACGGCGGCCGGGTCGGCGAGCCGGTCCGCCGCCTCCAGGGCGTTGTTGAGCGGGATGTTCACCCGGCCCGTGACGGCCATGGCGAGGACGCAGGCCGCCAGGGCCCCGGTCAGCGGCGGCAGTACGGCGTGGCCGTCCGCCGGGAGGTGCAGTACCAGGGCGAGAGCGGTCAGCAGCAGCGAGCCGAGGTAGCCGGCCAGGAACCAGCCGTTCAGGATGGCCGTGTTGATCCGCCGCATCACCTCGACGACCGTCCGGTCCTCCGCGCCGCGCAGGCCGGGCATCACCGCCACCTGGAACCCGTAGAACAGGCCGCTGACCAGGCCCATGGCGAGCGTCGCCGCGATCAGTGACGCGAACCGTGCCGTTTCCACGCAACCGCCTCCCCCCGTGCCCCGGCAACGGCCGGGAACCTTCCGTGCGGGCCGATCCTACGGTTCGCGGGCACCGCGTCCCGGCATGTGGGACGGGGCCCGCGGCCGGTCCAGTGCCCCCAAGGGGCTTTGCCGGAGCGCGATTCGCGCGAGGTACCCTCCGCCTGGGCCCGCACGCCCCACCCATGACCGACGTCGGAAGGAAACTGACCGTGACCGACCCCAAGGACAGGCTGGACGCACTGCGGGCGGACATCGAGCGCCGCAACCCCGCGCAGCCCGAGTTCCACCAGGCCGTACGGGAGGTCCTGGACACCCTGGGACCCGTCCTCGCGGCCCGCCCCGAGTACGCGGAGGCCGGCCTGGTCGAGCGCCTGCTGGAGCCCGAGCGGCAGATCATCTTCCGGGTGCCGTGGACGGACGACCACGGCCGGGTGCACGTCAACCGGGGCTACCGCGTCGAGTTCAACAGCGCGCTCGGCCCGTACAAGGGCGGTCTGCGCTTCCACCCGTCGGTGGACATCGGCGTGGTGAAGTTCCTCGGCTTCGAGCAGATCTTCAAGAACGCCCTGACCGGCCTCGGCATCGGCGGCGGCAAGGGCGGCAGCGACTTCGACCCGCACGGCAGGTCCGACGCCGAGGTCATGCGCTTCTGCCAGTCCTTCATGACCGAGCTGTCCCGGCACATCGGCGAGCACACCGACGTCCCGGCCGGTGACATCGGCGTCGGCGGCCGCGAGATCGGCTACCTGTTCGGCCAGTACCGCCGCATCACCAACCGCTGGGAGGCCGGCGTCCTGACCGGCAAGGGCCAGGGCTGGGGCGGTTCCGCGATCCGGCCCGAGGCCACCGGCTACGGCTCCGTGCTGTTCGCCGCCGAGATGCTGAAGGTCCGCGGGGAGTCCCTCGACGGGCTCGGTGCGGTCGTCTCCGGCTCCGGCAACGTGGCCCTGTACACGATCGAGAAGCTCCAGCAGCTCGGCGCCAACCCGCTCACGGCCTCGGACTCGTCCGGCTACGTGGTCGACGACAAGGGCATCGACCTGCCGCTGCTCAAGCAGATCAAGGAGGTCGAGCGGGGCCGCGTCGAGGAGTACGCCGCCCGGCGCGGCCCCTCCGCCCGCTTCGTGCGCGGCGGCCGGGTCTGGGAGGTCGCGGCGGACGTGGCCTTCCCGTCGGCCACGCAGAACGAGCTGGGCGCCGAGGACGCGCGCACGCTCATCGCGAGCGGGGTCAAGGCGGTCTCCGAGGGCGCGAACATGCCCACCACCCCCGAGGCGGTGCACCTCTTCCAGGAGGCGGGCGTCGCCTTCGGCCCGGGCAAGGCCGCCAACGCGGGCGGCGTCGCCGTCAGCGCGCTGGAGATGGCGCAGAACGCGGGCCGCGTGGCGTGGAGCCGCGAGCGGGTGGAGGACGAACTCGCCGGGATCATGCGGTCGATCCACGCGGTCGCGCACGAGACGGCGGAGCGCTACGGCGCCCCGGGCGACTACGTGACGGGCGCCAACATCGCCGGCTTCGAGCGGGTGGCCGACGCGATGCTCGCGCAGGGCGTGATCTAACCGTCGTTCCGCCGCACGCGGCCGCCGCGGTCGCCGCCGAAGCCGCCCCGCGCCCCCTGCCCCGTCGCCGACCGGGGGCAGGGGGCGCGCGGGTGGGGGCAGGGCGGCGGCGCGTAGCCTGGGCCTCCCCACCACCGACAGGGAGTTGCCGCGTGCTGACCGCACTTGACGGGACGTACGGCGACCGCGCGGACGCCGTACGCGTCGCCGGACGCACCGCTTCGTACGAGGAACTGCTCGGCGCGGCCGGGGCCGTGGCCGCCGACGTCGCCGGAGCCCCCGCCTTCGCCGTCACCGCGACCGCCTCCCTGGAGACCGTCGCCGCCGTCGTCGGCGCGCTGCTGGCCGGGGTGCCGTTCGTACCGCTGCCGCCGGACGCCGGGCCCGCCGAACGCGAGCACATCCTCAAGGACTCCGGCGCGGTCGAGTTCGACGTCGACTTCGCCCGGCGCGCCGCCGCCCCGGCCACTCCCGCCGCCCCCCGTACCGGCGACCCCGCGCTCATCCTGTACACCTCGGGCACCACCGGCCCGCCCAAGGGCGTGGTCCTCGGCGCCGACGCCCTCGCCGCCGACCTCGACGCGCTCGCCGAGGCCTGGCGGTGGACCGCCGAGGACACCCTCGTGCACGGGCTCCCGCTCTTCCACGTCCACGGCCTGGTCCTCGGCGTGCTCGGCGCCCTGCGCACCGGCAGCCGCCTCGTGCACACCGGCCGCCCGACGCCCCGGGCCTACGCCGAGGCGGGCGGCAGCCTGTACTTCGGGGTGCCGACCGTCTGGTCCCGCGTCGCCGCCGACCCGCGGGCGGCCGCCGCGCTGACCGGGGCCCGGCTGCTGGTCTCCGGCAGCGCCCCGCTGCCCGCCCCCGTCTTCCGGGACCTGGAGCGCCTCACCGGCCACCGCCCCGTCGAGCGGTACGGGATGACCGAGACGCTGATCACCCTCAGCGGCCGGGCCGGCGGCGAGGTCCGCCCCGGCACCGTCGGCACCCCGCTGCCGGGCATCCGGACCCGGATCGCCGCCGAGCCGGGCGCCGAGATCGGCGAGCTCCAGCTGACCGGGCCGACGCTGTTCTCCGGGTACCTGGGCCGCCCCGAGGCCACCGCGGCCTCGTACACCGAGGACGGGTGGTTCCGTACGGGCGACATCGCGGCCGTCGACGCCCGCGACGGCGTCCACCGGATCGTGGGCCGCGCCTCCATCGACATGATCAAGTCCGGCGGATACCGGATCGGCGCGGGCGAGATCGAGAACGCCCTGCTGGACCACCCCGGAGTGAGCGAGGCGGCCGTCGTCGGCGTCCCGGACGCGGACCTCGGACAGCGCATCGTCGCCTTCGTCGTCGCCGAGGGGGTCACCGGCGCCGAGCTGACCGACTTCGTCGCCGCCCACCTGTCGGTGCACAAACGCCCGCGCGAGGTCCGCTTCGTCGCCGCCGTGCCGCGCAACGCCATGGGCAAACCGCAGAAGAAGCTGCTGCTCGCCGACCACTTCCCCGAGGACCCGCGATGAACGCCGCCGACCGCGCCCACAGGAGCGCCTGGATCCGCCGCTTCCACCCGGCGGCGCACCCCGCGGACGCGCCGGTCCTCGTCGTCCTCCCGCACGCCGGCGGGAACGCCTCCTTCTACTTCCCGCTCTCCCGGGCCCTGGCCGCCCACGCCGAGGTCCTCACCATTCAGTACCCCGGCCGCCAGGAACGCCTCGCCGAGCCCGCCCCCGACACGGTGGCCGGGCTGGTCGACGGGGTGGAGGAGGCCCTGCTGCCGTGGCGGGAGCGGCCGCTGGTCCTCTTCGGCCACAGCATGGGCGCCGTCCTCGCCTACGAACTGACCCGCCGGCTGGAGGCCCGTGGCGCGGGCCCGCGCGGCCTGGTCGTCTCCGGCCGGCGCTCCCCGCTGGCGGCGCGCGAGCCGGAGAGCGTCCACCTCCGGGACGACGACGCCCTGCTGGCCCACGTGGCCGCCCTGTCGGGCACGGACCCGGCGCTGCTGGCCGACCCGGAGTTCCGGGCGCTGATCCTGCCCGCGCTGCGCGCCGACTACCGGGCCGTCGAGACCTACCGCCACGCGCCGGGCCGCCCCCCGCTGCGCACCCCCGTCAGCGTCTACGTCGGCGACCGCGACCCCCGCGCGAGCGTCGCCGAGGCGATGGCCTGGCGCGACCTCACCGAAGCCCCCTTCACCTTCCGCACCTTCCCCGGCGCCCACTTCTACCTCACCGACCACCACCAAGCCCTCACCCAAGCCCTCACCGAGGACCTCCCGGCCTTCACCTCCGCCTCCCGTGCGGAGCCAGGGCGGGGCGTGTGACGCGTCTGCGGTACCCGGGGCGGGCGGGGCGCGGGATAATCGGGTGCATGGACACGGTCCCCTCCCACGATTCCGCTCCCACGGCCGCCGAGGTGCTGTACGCCCGGTACGCGGGCCGGCTGCCCGCCGCGCTGGAAGAGCTGGCCGGTCCCTCGCACGGCGTGGTCCGCGTTCCGCTGCACGTCGCCTGGTCCGGGCTGCGGGCCTACGACCTTGACCGGCCGCGCCAGCGGATGGGCCTGTACCGCACCGTTCTGGCCGAGGGGCGGCGCGAGGACCTCGTCACCCTGCTGGACCGCGACCTCCTCGTCGCCCAGTGGCCGGTCCTGCGCACCCTGATCAGCCGGCACCTGCGGAAGGCCTGGGAGGACGCCTTCCCCGACCTCGCGACCGCAGTGTCCGCCGCCGCGTGAACCTCAGCGACCTGCACCGCCGCCTCCTCACCGCCGTCATCGACATCGGGGCCCCGTACCCCCTCGTCCTCACCGGCGGTTACGCCGTCCAGGCCCACGGCCTCGTCGACCGCCTCAGCCAGGACCTCGACGTCGCCACGGAGAACCCCGCTCCGATGCCCGAGATCGTGGCCGGGCTGGAGCGGGGACTGATCATGCGCGGCTGGCGGGTACGGGTGCTCGACGTCGACGCCCTTTCCGCACGTCTGATGGCCACCGACCCGGACACCGGGGACGAGTGCGAGGTCGACGTGCTCAAAGAGCACTTCTGGTCTCCCCCGGCGCAGACCGAGTACGGGCCCGTACTCGCCTTCGACTCCGTCGTCGGTACGAAGGTCCGTGCGCTGGCCGACCGTGGCGCCGTGCGCGACCTCATCGACGTCCACGCCGCCTCCCGGCACCGTGCCGCCGCCGACCTTGAGCGCCTCGGCGAGCGGCACGGGCGGGACGAATTCCGGCTGGAAGACCTCCGCGACCGCCTGGCCGGAGCGGACTGGGCCGACGACGACGAGTTCGCCGCCTACGGACTCACCGAGCGGGAGACCACCGAGCTGCGTGTCTGGGCCCGGGGCTGGGCCGACGAGCTGGGGCGGCGGTTGCACCCTTACGAGGACGACTGAGCGAGGGGCGGGGCCGGTGGGGGAGGGGCCGGAAGTGGTCGGTGGGGAGGGGGGCGGGGGACAACAGGGGTTTTCCGTGGGGGGTTTGGTGCCACCATCGGGGGATGGATCAAACGGCTGGTGAATCCAGAACCGATCAGCGTGCTCTGTTAGCGGCCGGCGTCACCGTCGTGATGTGGGCCTCCGCGTTCGTCTCCATCCGCGCCTCCGCCGACCACTTCGGGCCCGGCGCGCTCGCGCTCGGCAGACTCCTCACGGCCTCCGTCGCGCTCGGGGTCGTCCTGCTCGTCAAACGGGTGCCGCCGCCGCCGAGGCAGGCGTGGCCCGGGATCCTGGCGTCCGGGGTGCTGTGGTTCGGGCTGTACATGGTGGCGCTGAACTGGGGCGAGCAGGGCGTGGACGCGGGGACCGCCGCCATGGTGGTCAACATCGGGCCCCTGGTGATCGCCCTGCTGAGCGGGTGGCTGCTGAAGGAGGGGTTCCCGCCGATGCTGCTGGCGGGGATGGCCGTCTCCTTCGCGGGGGCCGCCGTCGTCGGCATGTCCACCTCCAAGGGCGGGGGCGCCTCCCTCGGCGGGGTGCTGCTCTGCCTGGTCGCCGCGCTCGCCTACGGGGCCGGGGTGGTCTCGCAGAAGCCCGCCCTGCGCTACGCGAACCCGCTCCAGGTGACCACGTACGGGTGCTTCGTCGGAACCGCCTGCACCCTGCCCTTCGCCGGGCAGCTGTTCCACCAGATCCCCCAGGCCCCGCTGACCGCCACCCTCAACATGGTGTACCTGGGCCTCTTCCCGACCGCCCTCGCCTTCACCACCTGGACGTACGCCCTCTCGCGCACCACCGCCGGGAAGATGGGCGCGACCACCTACGCGGTGCCCGCCGTCGTGGTGCTCGTCGCCTGGATCGTGCTGGACGAGGTGCCCGGCTGGTGGACCCTGCTCGGCGGGGCGATCTGCCTGGCGGGCGTCGCCGTCTCCCGCAGGCGGCCCCGCGCCGCCGCCCCGCGGGCGGTCCAGCCCGCGGAATGAGCCGGTGCTCCCCCTCCCGCGGCCATCCGCGGCCATCCGCGGGAGGGGGAGCACCTCACAGAACGTACGTGGCTTCGTTGCGGCCCAGCAGATAGCCGAGCTGTAATCGGTTGAGCGCGCCCAACTCCTGCTTGATGGCGGCGATATGGGCCTGGAGGGACCGTTCGCTGATGCCGATGCGGCGGGCGATGGCCTTGTCCGAGTAACCCTCCACCAGCAGCCGGCTGATGGACTCGCGGATCGCCGGGACCACCTCGTCGGCCGCCTTCGCCGCGTGCAGCGGGACGAAGGGAAAGGGTTTCGCCCGGTCCCAGGCCTTGTCGAAGGTGTCCCGGAGAAATCGTACGATCGTCGGTTCGGTAATGGAGATCGCCGTGGTACGGTCCTCGTTCGCCGAAATGAACGCCACATCATCGACAATGATCAAACGGTCAAAGAATTCTTCAAGAGTGCGAACCTGGGCTCCGTATTCCGTAACCGCGCGGACATATTCCTTGGTCGCCTCGTCGAATCGCGTGGTGTGCTGATACAGGGTCCGCATGGCGATCCCCGCCGAGATGTGCCGGCGTACGGATTCCAGCGCGTCCTTCAGCACCGCGCTCGGCCGCGCCCCGTCGGGCTGCGCGGTGAGGATGTCCCGCCGGACCGAGCCCAGCGCCTCGTTGATCGCCGTCGAAATGCTGCCCAGGCCATGCAGGTAGCGGACCCCGGGCCCCACGACGACCTCGTCCGGACCGGCGTCGATGGCCTGCGCCTGCGCCGGCCGCTGGGCCTGCTGCGCGGCCTCCTGCGCCAGCAGGCCCAGGTGCGTTGCGAGTTCCCGCAAGAACGCCTGCGGTTCCCCCGCCGCAGCCGCGCACAGCGCTTCAGGTGCACCGCTCTGTGCGGTTTTGACGTATTTGACTACGTCCACGTGCCCCCCTTGTCTGTCCGGTATGCAGCTGTTTGAGGCGGTCTAGACCCCGTGGGTTCCCGCAATGCGTAAACCGGAGCCATCGTAGGTCTACCTGGTCTCGAGTCGGCAGGGGAGATTTGGTCTCACCGCAGGAACGAACACCGAGAAGGCGCACCGGAGATCAGCACCGCCGGAAACCGCCTCGGTTTGGCGTTCCTGGAATGACCGAACACGAAACGACTTGAGGGGACTGGGCAAAATGGGGAAGAACCACATGGTGACTCGTCGGGCCGGGCGCGTTTCGGGAATCCGAGGCCGCATGGTACTCGCCTCGGCGGGCATCGCCCTCGGCCTGGGCACCGTGGTCACCGGCCTCGCCGCCCAGGGGGCCCTCCCGGCCGACTCCGCGAGCCACCTGCGCCTCGGCGACGTCGGCTGGAACCACGCGAACCCGCACGTCGTGGCGGGTGACGCCGGTGACGTCGGCTGGAACAGCACGCAGCCCGGCACCACCCCGGCCCCCACCCCCACCTCGACCAACGACGTTGGCTGGAACTGATCCCTCACCAGGGCCCGTCCTGCACTGCTTCCCCTCCCGCCACCGACCGACCGGCAAAGGAATGGCTGATCCTCGTGGTTGCCTCCCCCTGGTTCCTGACCTCCGAGCCCGCGGCCGGCCCTGACCCCGTCGCAGCCGCCCCCGCCGCGGCCGCCCCCGTCGCGGCCCACCCCCTCGCGGCCGACCACCCCGCCGCCCGCCTCTACTGCTTCCCGCACGCCGGCGGCAACCCCCGGACCTTCCTCGGCTGGCAGCCCGCCCTGGAGCGCGACGCCCGGATCCTCGCCGTCTGCCCGCCCGGCCGCGGCCACCGCTTCCGCGAACCGGCCCCCGCCTCGTTCGCCGACCTCGCCGACGGCGCCGCCGCCGCCATCGCCCTCGACGCCACCGCCGCCGACCGGCCCTTCCTCCTCTTCGGCCACAGCTTCGGCGCGGCCCTCGCCTTCGAGGTCGCCCGCCGCCTCGACGGCGTACGCGGCTTCGCCGGCCTCGTCGCCTCCGGCTGCTCCGCCCCCTCCCTGCTGCCCACCCCCCGCGTGATCGAGGCCGCCGGCCTGGAGGGCCGCGCCTTCGCCGAGGCCGTCCGGTTCTTCGGCGGACTGCCGCCGGAGGTGCTGGAGGACGAGGCGGTCCAGGAACTCCTCCTGCCGCACCTGCTGGCCGACTTCCGGATGGTCGCCGGCTACCGCTACCACCCGGCCGAGCCGCTCACCGTCCCGCTCACCCTGGTCAACGGCACCGAGGACCCGCACGTCAGCCCCGCCGCGCTCGGCCCCTGGGCCCACGAGTGCGCGGCCGAGCCGGACCACCACTGGGTGCCGGGCGGCCACTTCTACTTCGAGGACCGGCCGCACGCGGTCACCGCCGTCCTGGGCCCGCTGGCCCGCGCGGCAGCCGGCGCGGCCCGCAGCGGAGATGAGTACGTTGAGCTGATCTAGACCCACCGGCCGACGCACCCCTGCACCCTGCGAGGACCCCATGACCAGCACCCCCGACGCGGCCCGCCTCCGACGCGCCGTCACCTTCCGCGACCTGCACAACGGCCCCGCCCCCTTCGTCGTCCCGAACCCCTGGGACGCCGGAGCCGCCCGCATCCTGGCCTCCTTCGGCTTCCCCGCCCTCGCCACCACCGGCGCCGGGCTGGCCCACAGCCTCGGCCGCCCCGACGGCGCCGGGCGGCTCAGCCGGACCGAGATCCTCGACAACGCGGCCGCGATCGTCGACGCCACCGGACTGCCCGTCACCGCCGACCTGGAGAGCGGCTTCGGGGACCGGCCCGAGGACGTCGCCGAGACCATCCGGCTGGCGGCCGCCGCCGGCCTGGTCGGCGGCTCCGTCGAGGACTCCACCGGCCGCGACGGCGACCCGGTGCGCCCGCTCGGCGAGGCCGTCGAGCGCGTCGCCGCCGCCGTGGAGGCGGCGAAGGGGCTCGGCTTCCCCTTCACCGTCACCGCCCGCGCCGAGAACTTCTTCCAGGGCCTGCCCGACCTCGACGACACCATCCGCCGCCTCCAGGCGTACGAAGCCGCCGGCGCGGACGTGCTCTACGCCCCCGCCCTCCCCGACGCCGACGCCATCCGCGCCGTCTGCTCCTCCGTCGGCCGGCCCGTCAACGTCCTGATGACCGGCGCGCTGAAGCTGTCCGTCGCCGACCTCGGGGACCTCGGCGTGCGCCGCGTCAGCACCGGCTCGGCCCTGTCCCGGGCCGCCCTCGGCGCCCTCGTCCGGGCCGCCCGCGAGATCACCGGGTCCGGCACGTTCGGCTTCGCCGCCGACGCCCTCCCGTACGCCGAGGCCAACGCACTCCTGGCCGCCGCCCCCGACGCCATCTCCGCCGCCCCCGCCCCGTCCGCCCCGCCCGCCGACCGAGAGAGCGATCCGGCACCGTGAGCCTTCCGTACGCGTCACCCGCCGCCCCCGCGTCACCCGCGGCGGCCCCCGTCCACCTCTCCGCGCCGGGCTACGTCCTCGGCGAACTGCCCGCCGACCACACCACGGTCGAGGCCCTGGCCGAGCGGGCCCGCCAGTTCGGGATGCCTCCCCGCGCCGGACTGTGGGGCTGGGGCACGGTCCACCGCACCGCCAAGTCCCTGGAGGCCCTCGCCGCCGAGACCGCCCGCGCCACCCTCGACGGCGCGGGCGCCGCCCCGGCGGACGTGGACTGCCTCATCGTGTGCTCCACCCGCTTCCCCGGCGGCCCGCGCACCCACGGCGCCTTCGTGGAGAACGTGCTGGCCGCCACCGGCCTCGGCGCCGCCGCCTTCACCGGCCTCACCCTCGGCCGCTGCGGCAACCTCCTGGCGGGCATCCGCACCGGCCAGGCGTACGTCGCCGCCGGCATGTACCGCCGGGTGCTGGTCGTCACCACCGACCGGGTCACCGACGAGTCCGTCCGCATGGAGAACTTCGCCCTCTTCAGCGACGGCGCCGCCTCCTGCCTGATCAGCGCCGACCCGCTGGGCCCGGACGCGTACGAGATCGTCGCGGGCGCCACCGCGCAGGACCCGGCGGGCCTCGACTGGTCGAACGAGATCAGCTCCGACCTCGCCCGCGAGGTCAACCGGCGGATCCTGGACGAGACCGGGATGAAGATCGGCGACATCCAGGGGGTGCTCCACCCCAACCTCTACCAGCCGCTCGTCGTCCTCAAGGAACGCCAGGCGGGCTTCACCCGCGAGCAGCTCTACCTCGACAACATCCCGCGCGTGGGCCACTGCTTCGCCGCCGACCCGCTGATCAACCTGGTCGACCGGCAGCGGGCCGGCGAACTGCGGCCCCGCGGGCACTACCTGCTCGCCTCCAGCGTCCCGGGCGTCCGCATCGCCGTCCTCCTGCGCAGGCTGCCGCAGGGCACCACCGACGCCACCACCGCCGCCGCCACTGCCGTCACCGCCACCGCGACCGCCGCCCGCCACGGGGAGCACTGACATGAGCGCGTACCCCACCCCCGGCGCCACCGGCGAGGAAACCTCCCTCGACATGGCGCGCGGCTTCTACGCCCCCACCCACGCCCTGCCCGACCTGACCACCTCGCTGCCCGCCAGCCCCTTCGAGGCCTCCCCGGCCGGCGCCGCCGAGGGCGCGCGGATCGCCGCGCTGCCGCCCGCCGGGCTGTTCCGGCGGCTGCTCGCCGACCAGGAGAGCGAGGGCGTCCTGGTCGCCGCCCGCCGGGTCCTGGCCGCCTTCCTCGCCCCCGAGCCCGACGAGCCCGGACCCGCCGAGCCCGCCGACGCCGACGCCGTCGCCGCGCAGGTGCTGGCCGCCCGCGCCGAACTCGCCGCCGTGCTCGCCCCCTTGCGCGGCCACCCCGACCCCGAGGTGCGCACCGCCGTGCTGCGCCAGCGCGCCCCCCTCGCGCTGACCGGCGGCTGCTGGCTCGACACCCTCTCGCAGGCCGCCACCCAGCCCGCCGAGATCGTCGGCCGGCTCTTCGGCCAGCACTGGCTCCTCCAGGGCGAGGGCACCGCCGAGGCCGGGATGCTCGGCCGCCGCCGCCGGGCCCTGACCGGCGCCGGGGTGTTCCTGCCCGGGGTGGAGGCCGCCGCCTTCCTCGACGACACCGCCGCCCGCCCGCTGACCGCCCTGCACGGCGCCTTCCACCTGGCCCTGTCCCGGCTGCCGGCCTCCTTCCTCCCCGAGGTCGTCGGCGTCCACTACGCCGCCCACGCCCTGGGCCTGGACGACCTGCTGCTCGGCATCGAACCGATGCTCGCCGAGAGCGACGTACGCCCCCTGCTCGCCGACTACCTGGCCTTCACCGAGCAGTCCCCGACCGGGGCCGAGGACCGCCGCCGCGCGCTGGCCGCCGTACGGCTCCTCGTACGCCTGGAGCGCGAGCACACCGCCGCCCTCGCCGAGCTCGCCGCCTGGTACGACGGCCTGTCGCTCGACGCCAAGGTCGCCCGGATCGTGGAGCGGCACGCCCCGCACGCGGGCCGCCAGCACCGCGCGGTGCGCCTGGGCGCCCGCAAGCTCACCGACTGGCTGGACGACGACCGGCTCGACGCGGCCGCCTTCGTACGGGAGTTCCGCACCGCCCGCCAGATCCGGCCCGCCCGCGACGGCGGCCCCTGCCGCTTCCTGAAGTCCATCAAGTTCGGCGGCCCGATGTTCGGCATCTTCGACGAGCGGGAGGCGGCCGTACTCGCCGACTGGGCGCGGGCCGTCGCCGCCGGCGAGCCCGCCGGAGCCGACCTGGTGGCGAGCACCGCGGGCGACGAGCCGGCCCGCGCCTGGAGCGGCCGGCTGGCCACCGTGGAGCCCGCCGGGATGCTGGTGCGCGAGCCCGAGGGCCCCGCCGACCACCGCCGCTTCTTCCACCGCCTGGTCACCTTCGAGCGCCACCCGAACGTGCTGCCGCTGGCCCGGGCCCGCGCCGAGGCCGGGCTCGCCGACGCCGAACTGCTCTTCGAGCACGGCGCGGGCGGCGCCCTGACCGACGCGAGCTGGTTCCCGTACACGCCCGAGGCGCTGCTGGAGCGGGTCGAGCGGATCTACTGGGACAAGCTGGTGGACCCGTACGAGCCGCTCACCGAGATCCCCTCCCGCGACGAGGTGGTCTTCGAGCAGTCCACGTACGCGCTCGGCAGCCTCATCGACGGCACCTGGGCCCACCGCGTCGCCAACCTCGGCCGCCGCGGCCGGCGCAGCGACGACCTGCTCTTCTCCATCTACGCGGACGAGATGGGCCGCGGCGACATGGCCAAGAACCACATCACGATCATCCACAAGGTGCTGGCCAGCATGGACATGGACCTGCCGCACATCCGGCAGGAGGCGTTCCTGCACCAGGGCGACCTGCCGGACCACCTGTACGGCTTCTCCATCCACCAGGTCTGCCTGTCGCTGTTCCCCGACAGCCTCTACAACGAGATCCTCGGCTACAACCTGGGCATCGAGATGTTCGGCCTCGGCGCGATGCGGCTGCACGAGATCCAGAAACTGCGCCGACACGGCCTGGACGTCTCCTACGAAGAGGCCCACCTGTCCATCGACAACTTCTCGGCCGGGCACGCCCGCCAGTCGGCCGACATCGTCGTGGCCTACCTGGACGACGTGCGGCGCGGCTCGGGCGAGGAGGCCGTCCAGCGCGAGTGGCGCCGGATCTGGCGCGGCTACGCCTCCTTCGCCTACTTCGTGGAGCACGGCCTGGTGAAGCGGGTCCGCGCCGAGGCGGCCGCCGCCGGAGCCGTCACCGAGGCCGCCGAGGCCGCCGCCGAACCGGTCGACGCCCCCGCCGACCTGGTCATCTGAGGAGCCGGACGATGGAACTGACGACGAGCTTCGACCCCGAGGTCATCGCCCTGCCCTTCTACGAGGACTCCCACCGCCGGCTCGCCGAGTCGGCCGGAGCCTGGTGCGACAGCAACCGGGTGCTGTGGGAGGAGATCCGCACCCTCGACCCGGACACCGCCGGACGCCGCCTCGTCCGCGCCCTCGGCGCGGCGGGCTGGCTCGCCGAACTGGACCCGAGCGGGGCCCCGGTGGCGGACTTCCGGGCCGTGTGCCTGCGCCGCGAGGCCCTCGCGTACGCCGAGGACCTCGCCGACTTCGCCTTCTCCATCCAGGCGCTGGCCGCGACCCCGCTGCTGCGCTTCGGCAGCGAGGCGCAGCGCCGCCGCTACCTGCCCGGGATGGCCGCCGGAACCCTGATCGGGGCCTTCGCGGTCTCCGAGAAGGAGGCCGGCTCCGATGTGGCCTCGGTGGGGCTGGCGGCTGTCCGCGACCCGGCGGACGGCTCGTACGTCCTCGACGGGCGCAAGGCCTGGATCGCCAACGGGACCATCGCCGACGTGTTCGTGGTCATCGCCCGCACCGGCCAGGGCCCCGGCCCGCTGGGCCTGTCGGCCTTCCTGGTGCCGAGGGACACGCCCGGCCTGCGGGTCGAGCGGGTCGACGCGATCGCCCCGCGTTCCTTCGCGCACCTGTCCTTCGAGGAGTGCCGGCTGCCCGCGGACGCGCTGCTGGGCCGGCCGGGCAAGGGGTTCGTGGTCGCCGTCGACCTGCTGGAGCGCTTCCGTACGACGGTCGGCGCGGCCGCGCTCGGCTTCGCCCGGCGGGCCTTCGACACCGCGCTCGCCCACGTCCTCGGACGGGAGGCGTACGGGGCCACGCTGTTCGACCTCCAGCTGGTCAAGGCCTCCCTCGCCGACATGGAGGTGCAGCTGAACGCGGCGGCGCTGCTGGTGGCGCGGGCCGCCTGGGAGACCGACCGGGGCAGCCGCCGGTTCGCCCGGCACTCCAACATCGCCAAGGTGCACGCCACCGAGGCCGCCCAGGCGGTGGTCGACTCCGCCGTGCAGCTGCTCGGAGCCGCGGGCATCGTGCAGGGTTCCGTCACCGAGCGGCTGTACCGGCAGATCCGGTCCCTGCGCATCTACGAGGGCACCTCGGAGGTGCTCAGGATGGCCATCGCGGGCTCCCTCGACATGCGCAGGGCGGCCCGCGTGAGCGCCGCCTGACCGACCTTCACCCGCTGTGCCCGCACCGCCCGTCCGGCAAGGAGATGTCCGTGAGCACCACCACCGTCAGCCCCGTCGAGGCCGTCCGCCTCGCCGATCCCTACCCCTTCTACGCGCGCCTGGTGGCCGAGCGCCCCTTCGCCTTCGACGAGGCGCTCGGGGCGTGGGTGGCCGCGGACGCGGCCGCGGTGCGCGCGGTGCTCGGCAGCGGTGTGCTGCGGGTACGGCCGGTGGAGCGGCCGGTTCCGGCCGGGATCGCGGGCACGGCGGCCGGGGAGGTGTTCGGACAGCTGGTACGGATGACGGACGGGGCGGCGGCCGCCCGGCTGAAGGGGGTCGTCGCCGGGGCCCTGGCCCGCGCCGACACCGGGTACGCGGCCGCGCTGGCGGCCCGCTTCACCCGGGAGGCGCTCGCCGCGGGCGGTGAAGCCCCGTACGAGGAGCTGATGTTCGGGGTCCCGGCCCGGGTGGTCGCGGTGCTGGCCGGGCTGGCGGGCGGCGCCGAGCGGGAGGCGGCGCGCGCGATCGCCGACTTCGTCCGCTGCATCCCGCCGACCGCGACCCCGGCCGACCACGCGGCGGCGGCGGTGGCCGCCGAGCGGCTGCGCGCCCTGCTGGGCCCCGGCCTCGACGCGGCCTCGGCGGCCGTGTCCGACGCCGGGGCGGCCTCCGGCGCCGGACCCGGAGCCGGGCCGGCCCGGGGGCTGCTCGCCGAGCTGGTGCGGGCCGCCGACCGGGACGGGTGGGTGGAGTCCGGGCCGCTGCTCTCCAACGCCATCGGCTTCCTCTCCCAGACCTACGACGCCACCGCCGGCCTCATCGGCAACACCCTGGTCGCCCTCGCCCGGGGCGGCCCGGCCCCCGACACCGGCGCCCTCGTCCGCGAGGTGGTCCGGCACGACGCCCCCATCCAGAACACCCGCCGCTTCGCGGCCGGGGCCTTCACCCACGCCGGCTCCACCGTGGAGCCGGGGCAGCAGGTCCTGGTGGTGCTCGCCGCCGCCAACCGGGACCCCGCCGTCAACCCCGACCCCCACACCCTCCTCCCCGGCCGGGTGAATCCCGTGGTCTTCACCTTCGGCGCGGCGGCCCACCGCTGCCCGGGGGAGGAGCTCGCGGTGGCCCTGGCGACCGCCGTGGTCACCGAGGTGCGCACGGCAGGCTTGGCCACCACCGCGACCCCCGCCTACCGCCCTCTGGCGAACGCCCGGATCCCGCACCTCTAGCGCGCAGGCACCTCCAGGACACCGCCCCCGCAACCGCGCACAGGCCGGGGGTTGACCACCCCTATGCCTTCAGACGGGACAAACCGCACCATGTCGGACAGCACTCATCTCTGGATGCGCCACGAGGCCCGCCCCACCGAGCGGCGCGCCCCCCTCACCCCCGAAGACGCCGCCCGCCTCGTCGAGGCCGGTGTACGGATCACCGTCGAGGAGTCGGACCAGCGCGCCTTCCCCCTCACCGCGTACGCCGCCGCCGGCTGCGCCACCGCCCCCACCGCCTCCTGGCACGCGCAGGCCCCCGACGACGCCTACGTCCTCGGCCTCAAGGAACTCCCCGGCGGACCCGGCGCCCCCGCCCTGCGCCACCGCCACATCTACTTCGCCCACGCCTACAAGGGCCAGGCCGGCGCCGCCGAACTCCTCGCCCGCTTCAGCGCGGGCGGCGGCGCCCTCCTCGACCTGGAGTACCTCACCGACGCAGCCGGCCGCCGCGTCGCCGCGTTCGGCTACTGGGCCGGATACGTCGGCGCCGCCCTCGCCGTCCTGCACCACCGCGGCGCCCTCACCACCCCGCTGCGCCCCACCGACCGCGCCGCCCTCGACGCCCTCCTCGCCTCGGGCGGCGCCCCCGATGACCCGACCACCGCCCTGGTCGTCGGCGCCCTCGGGCGCAGCGGCCGCGGCGCCTGCGACGCCCTGGAGCGGGCCGGGATCACCCCGGTCCGCTGGGACCTCGCCGAGACCCGCTCCCTGGACCGGGCCGCCCTGCTCGCCCACGACCTCATGGTCAACACCGTCCTGACCACCACCCCCGTGGCGCCCTTCCTGACCAAGGCCGACCTCGACGACCCGGCCCGGCGCCTCGGCCTGCTCTCCGACGTCACCTGCGACGTCACCTCCGACTGCAACGTCCTGCCCGTCTACGACGAGACCACCACCTGGGCGGAACCCGTCCGCACCCTGCGCGCCGAGGCGCCCCGCCTCGACCTCATCGCCATCGACAACCTCCCCTCCCTCCTCCCCGTCGAGGCCAGCACCGTCTTCTCCGCCGAACTCGCCCCGCACCTGGCGCGGCTGGCCGAGGGGGACGGCGTCTGGGACCGCGCCCTGACCACCTACCGGACGGCAGTCGAAGCCCTGGAGGCCCCCCTTGTCCGCTGACCCCTCCGCGCCCGGCGCGGCCCCGGCGTCCGGCACCGTCCACTGGATAGGCACCGGCCTGTCCACCGGCCGGTCCGGCCTCTCCCTCCTGTGCGAGCGCGCCCGCCGGGTGGTCCTGTGGGACCGCACCGCCGAGCGCGCCGCCGCCCGCCTGGCCGCCCACGGCCTGGCGGGCCGCGCGGAGACCGCCGCCCTCACCCCGGCCGCCCTGGCGGCCGCGGTGGGCCCCGGCGACGTCCTCGTCTCCATGCTCCCGGCCGCCGAACACGCCCCGCTGCTGCGGCTGGCGACCGACCGCGGCGCCCACTTCGCCTGCACCAGCTACGTCTCCCCGGAACTGACCGCACTGGCCGCCGAGGCCGCCACGAGGACCCGTACGGTCGTCCTCACCGAAGCCGGACTCGACCCCGGCATCGACCACCTGATGGCCCACGACCTGGTCGCCCGGGGCCGCGAGGCCATCGGCTCCGCCCCGGCGACCGCCGAGTTCACCTCCTACTGCGGCGGCGTCCCGGCCGTCCCCAACTCCTTCCGCTACCGCTTCAGCTGGGCCCCGTACGGGGTCCTCGCCGCGCTCGGCTCCCCGGCCCGGCACATCGACGCCGGGGCCGAGCGCACCGCCGCCCGCCCCTGGGAGGCCACCCGGCCGCTGACCCTGGCGGGCGAGGAGTTCGAGGCCTACCCCAACCGCGACAGCCTCCCCTTCGTCGCCCAGTACGGCATCCCCGACCAGTGGCAGCTCGCCACCTTCGTCCGCGGCACCCTGCGCAACGCGGGCTGGCGCACCGCCTGGAAGGAGGTCTTCGACACCGTCGCCGCCGGCGACCCGGAGGCCGTCCGCGCCCTGGCCGCCGCCCTCGCCGCCCGCCACCCCACCACCCCCGCCGACCGCGACCGCGTCGTGCTGTCGGTCGCCCTGGAACTGCGCACCGCCGCCGGGACCCGCTGGCGCGGCTCCCACCTGCTGGACCTCACCGGCGACGCCGACGAGTCCGCGATGGCCCGCTGCGTCTCCCTGCCCGTCGCCTACGGCGTGACCCGCATCCTGGCCGGCGCCCTGCCCGCCGGACTCGTCCGCGCCGCCGGAACGCCCCGCGAGACCACCCGCTGGCTCTCCTTCCTCGCCGCCCACGGCCTGGGCGGCACCCGCGAAGAAACCTCCTCCACCCCCTCAGGAGTCCCGGCATGAGCCTCCCGACCGCGCCCCCGGCCCGCCCCGCCGGCACCACCGGCCCGCTCCCGGAGGCCTTCGTCCTCACCGGCGCCTTCCGGGTCGTCTGCCGCAACCCCCGCTACCTGGAGGAACTCGCCGCCCGCGGCCTGAAGATCCTCCTGATCACCCCCGAGAGCCACCGCGAGGCCGCCGAGAGCGCCCGCAAGGACCCCGAGCACCCGGCCTCGCTGATCGACGAGATCGCGTACGTGGACGGCTCCCTCGACCTCGACGGCTCCTTCACCCCCGGCTTCGCCGCCCGGGCCCGCGCCTGGAGCGGCCGTTACGCGGTGCGCGGCGCGTACGCGGTCGGCGAGACCCTGGTCGAGCAGACGGGCCTGCTCTGCGACGCCCTCGGCCTGCCCGGCCCCGGCCTGCGCGCCACCCGGGTGTGCCGCAGCAAGTACCTCCAGCGCTGGTACCTCGACGCCTTCGGCCCCGCCTGCCTGGTGGTGCCGCCCGGCGGGCGCGAGGAGGCCGACCTGACCGCGCCGGCCTACCCGGTCGTCGCCAAACCCGCCACCCGGCACTCCAGTTCCGGTGTCGTCGCCGTCGAGGACGCCGCCGCGATGCGCGTGCTGCTGGGGCAGTACCCCGAGCACGAGACCGTGCTGATCGAGGAGAAGGCCATCGGCCAGGAGTACTCGGTCGAGTCCCTCGTCCAGCACGGCGAGCTCCTCTTCACCTCCGTCACCCGCAAGGAGACCACCGAGTCCGGCGCCCGCACGTTCGTGGAGCTGGCCCACTCCGTCCCGAGCGCCCCCGGCGACGCGGACGCGGCCCTGCTCGACGCCAACCGCCGGATGCTGGGCGCCCTCGGCTTCCGCGACGGCGTCGCCCACGCCGAATGGCGCGTCGGCGCCGAGGGCCGGCCCTGCCTGATGGAGGTCGCCGCCCGCACCCCCGGCGACGGCCTGCTCGCCCTCTACCACCTGGCCACCGGCCGCCCGATGGAACCCGAGATCATCAAGATCGCCCTCGGGGAGAGCGCCGCCTACCCGGCCCCGCGCCGCTTCACCCGCCAGGTCTACCTCGACCACACCCCCGGCGTCCTCGCCGACGTCACCCTCGACTGGCCCGGCGTCCGCCCGCTGTGGGTGGGCGAGGCCGGGATGTGGCCCGAGTGGCGGCCCGGCGCGGCCGCGGACCCGGCCGCGCTGCGCGCGCTGCTCGTCCTCCAGGAGGCCGGGGCCCGGCTGCGCCCGCTCGCCAGCTCCGACGACCGGGCGGTGACCTTCCTCATCGACGCCCCGACCCCCGAGGCGCTCGACGAGGTGGAGCGGGCCGTCCGGGCCGCCGTCACCGTCGTCACCGAACCCGAGGCGGCCGACGGTGAGCACTGACGTCCGCCCCGCCGAAACCGCCCCCGCCCCCGAAGCCCCGGCCGCGTCCGCCCCCGGGGTGTGGGTGACCTTCAAGGAGGCCCCGCGCGCGGTGAAGACCGTACTGGCCGGGGTGCTCGTCAACCGGCTCAGCGGCTTCCTGCACGTCTTCCTCGTCCTCTTCCTCACCTCCGAGGGCTACTCCAAGGGCCGCACCGTCATCGCGCTGGGCGTCTACGGCGCCGGGGCCGTCGCCGGCTCCCTGGCCGGCGGCACCCTCGCCGACCGGATCGGCATCCGTAGCGCCACCGTGCTCTCCATGAGCAGCACGGCCGTGCTCACCGCCGCCCTCCTCTACCTGCCCTCCTTCTGGCTGCTGCTCGGCGCCGTCGCCCTCGTCAGCCTCGGCGCCCAGCTCTTCCGCCCCGCCTCGGCCACCCTGCTCGCCGACCAGACCGACGGCGACCGGCAGATCATGATCTTCGCGATGTACCGCTTCGGCCTCAACGTCGGCGCGACCGCCGCCCCGCTGCTGGGCTACGCCCTGTACAACGCGGGCGGCCAGACGTACACCCTGCTGTTCTGGGGCGAGGCCGTCCTCGCCCTGGCCTACGCGCTGATCGCCCGGGCCACCCTGCCCGCCAGGGCCCGTACCCGGGGCGCCGCCCGCGCGGCCAGCGGGCCGGCCGCCGGCGGCGGGTACGGCGCCGTCCTGCGCGACCGGCGCTACCTGCTCTACCTCGTCGCCGCCTTCTTCCACTCCGCCGTCTACATGCAGTACCTGTCCACCCTCCCGCTGTCCCTGAAGGACGCCCACATCGCGCTCTTCTGGTACACCTTCGCGGTCGCGCTCAACGGCTTCATCGTCATCGCCTTCGAGCTGCTGGTCACCAAGATGTCCCAGCGCTGGCCCCTGAAGATCACCATCGGCCTGGGCTTCGCCCTCGTCGGCGCCGGCGTCGCCTGCTACGGACTGCCGATCGGGCCCGCCGCCGTGATCATCGGCACCCTGATCTGGTCGCTCGGCGAAATCCTCGGCGGGCCCGCCGTCTTCGCCTACCCGGCGGGCGCCGGGCCCGAGGCGCTGCGCTCGCGCTACATCGGCAGCTTCCAGTTCGTCTTCGGCCTGGGCTCCGCCCTCGGGCCGATGGCCGGCACCTGGCTCTTCCTCCAGTTCGGCTCGCTCGTCTGGCCGCTGGTCGGTGCCTGCTCCCTGCTCGCCACCCTGTTCGGCCTGGTCGCCGTACGCACGCGTCCGGCCGCGGCCTAGCGATCCCCCTCCCCTCCCCTCCCTTTCCCTTCCCGTATCGAACGAGAGGTTCCGACCATGGGGCACGAGAGCTTCCGGCCCGGCATCACACACTTCCGCTGCCTGGGCGTCGGCGTGGGCCCGGCCAACCTCAGCCTGGCCTCCCTGCTGCACAGCCGGCCGGACGTACCCAATCTCTTCCTGGACCGCAAGGAGTCCTTCAGCTGGCACGACGGCCAGCAGCTCCCGGGCACCACCCTCCAGGTCTCCCAGTTCAAGGACCTGGTCAGCCTCGCCGACCCGGCCAGCCCCTTCTCGTTCCTCTCCTACCTGCACGCCAAGGGGCGGGTCTACCACTTCCTCAACGCCCAGTTCGACGACGTGCCGAGGCTGGAGTTCCGCAACTACCTGGCCTGGGCCAGCCGCCGCAACGAGAACATCGTCTTCGGCGAGGGCGTCCGCGAGGTCGGCTTCGACGACGGCCTCGGCGTGTTCACCGTCCGCACCGACCAGCGCGCGCTGACCGCCGAGAACGTCGTCGTCGGCGTCGGCAGCCGCCCCTGGGTGCCGCCGCAGGGCGAAGGACAGCTCGGCCCCACCCAGTTCCACGTCGCCGACTACCTGAACGCCGCCCGCGACGTCGGCGGCAAGCGGGTCGTGGTCATCGGCGGCGGCCAGTCCGGCGCCGAGGCCTTCCTCGACCTGATCACCCGGGGCGGCTGGGAGCTGCCCCGGCGCGTCTCGTGGATCTCGCGGCGGCAGAACTACTTCCCGATCGACGACTCGCCCTTCACAAACGACTACTACATGCCCAGCCACGCCGACTACTTCTACGGACTGTCGCGCGAGCGCCGCCAGTCGCTGAACTCCCGCAACGTCCTGACCAGCGACGGCATCTCCGAGTCCACGCTGCGCGAGATCTACCAGACCATCTACGTCCACCGGTTCGTCGAGGGCAACGAGGACCTGGTGGCCCTGCACCCGGGCCGCGAGGTCTTCGACGTCAGCGCCGGGCCCTTCGGCGGCTGGGAGGTCTGCGCCCGCCACACCGGCGAGCCGGAGTCCGTGGAACGCTTCGAGGCCGACGTCGTCGTCTGGGCCACCGGTTACCGGCCCGCCGCCATGGACTTCCTCGCGCCGCTGACCGGCCGGCTGGAGCACGAGGGCGAGGAACTGCGCGTCGACGAGGACTACGCCGTCCGCTGGGACGGCCCCGCCGACCGCCGGATCTTCGTCCAGAACGGGGTGCGCGGGCAGCGCGGCCTCGCCGACCCCAACCTCAGCCTCAACGCCTGGCGCAGCCGGCGCATCGCCGACCGGCTGTGCGGCGTACGCGGCGACGAGCAGCTGGCGTCCTTCATCGAGTGGTCCACGAAGGCGCCGCAGGACGAACGGTGGAGCGCCTGATGCCCGCCACCGAGCCCCCGCGGCCCGCCGACCGCGACGACGCGGCCCTCCCCGGCCCCGCCGTCCCGGGTCCCGCCGCCGCTTGTGACCCCGCCGCCCCCGCCGGTTACCGCACCACCGCGCCCGCCGCGGGCGGGCCCGCCGGGGCGCGCACCGACGTGGCCGTCGTCGGCGCCGGGATCCTCGGCGTCCTCATCGCCCGCGAGGTCCTCGCCCGCGACCCCGGCGCCACCGTCACCGTCCTCGACCGGGACATGATCGGCTCCGGGGCCACCCGCCGCTCCGCCGGGCTGCACTTCCCGCGCGGCGCCAACGACACCGTCCGCACCCTGGCCGCCGAGAGCGAGCGCTTCTACGCCGACCTCGCCACGGCCCGCCCCGAGCTGCCCATCCACCCGCTCGGCATGACCGTCCTGGCCCCCGAGTCCGCCGAGGAACGGCTGCGCGAGGTCTACCTGCCCGAGGCGAAGCTCCGCTGGACCGGCGAACTCCCGCCCTGTTTACCGCGGTTGCCCAAGGGCCACGGGGCCTGGGAGGGCGACGGCTGCCAGTACGCCGACGTCCATGCCCTCACCCAGCTCCTCGCCGCCGGCCTGCGCGAGCGGGTCTCCTTCCGCGAGGGCGTCGCCGTCACCTCCGTCGCCGCCGGACCCGGCGGCGCCCGGCTGACCCTGACCGGCGGTGCCACCCTGAACGCCGGCCACGTGGTGATCGCCCCCGGACCCTGGCTCGCCGAACCCGCCTGGCGGGAGCTGGTCGCCCCGCTCGGGGCCCGGGTCAAGAAGATCGTCGCCCTGCACGTGGAGCGGCCGCCCGCCCCCGGGGACCGGGCCGTCGTCCTGCACGAGGAGGACGCCTTCCTGCTGCCCTTCCACCACCGCGGGCACTGGCTGTTCAGCTACACCTGCCAGGAGTGGGACGTCGACCCCGCCACCGTCGAGCCCGCCCTCACCGCCGGCCACCTGCGCGAGGCCCGCGCCCTGCTCACCCGCTACGCCCCCGCCCTGGCCGCCCACTGCCGCTCCGGCCGGGTCTTCTGCGACGCGTACGGGCCGGACCACACCCCCCTCGTCACCCCGCTGGACCCCTTCGGCCGGCTCGTGTTCGCGGGCGCCGCCGGCGGCTCCGGCTACCGGCTGGCCCCGGCGCTCGCCGCCCGCGCCGCCGATCTGATCCCCTCCCTCCCGTCCCCGCGAAAGGCCACGACATGATCATCGCGAGTTATGACGCCGACGTCCTGGAGCAGGCGTTCGGCATCGACATGAGCGGCGTCGAGGGGCTGGGCACCGGCGCCGGCTGGGGGCGCGTCGCGCCCGGCCGTGCCACCGACAGCCACCGGCACGACGAGACCGAGCTGTTCGTCATCGTCTCCGGCCGGGGCGAGTTCGTCATCGACGGCGTCCGCCACCCGGCCGCCCCCGGCACCGTCGTGCTCTTCGAGCCCTTCGAGTCCCACGTTCTTGAAAACACCAGCCCGGAGAACACCGCCGGGGACGGCGCCGACCTCGTCTTCTTCACCCAGTACTGGCGCGACGCCGAGCGCGCCGCCACCTCCGCCGCCAGCCCCGTCCGCAAGGGCTTCGGCGAGCGCCCCGTCTTCGTCTTCTCCACCCCGCCCACCCCCAACGGCGACCTGCACCTGGGCCACCTGTCCGGCCCCTACCTCGGCGCGGACGTCTTCACCCGCTACCAGCGCATGACCGGCGCCGAGGCCTACCACCTCACCGGCAGCGACGACTACCAGAGCTACGTCCTGGGCGCCGCCGCCAAGGACGGCCGCACCCCCGCCGAGACGGCCGCCCACTACAGCGCCGAGATCGCCGAGACCCTGCGGCTGATGGACATACCGCTCGACCAGTACACAGTCACCGACCAGGACCCCGGCTACCGCGAGGGCCTGCGGGACTTCTTCGGCAAGGTCGTCGCCTCCGGCGAGATCGCCGTCACCGAGACCGACGCCCTCTACGACGCCACCACCGGCCACTACCTCTACGAGGCCGACGTCAAGGGCGGCTGCCCCGGCTGCGGCGCCACCACCTCCGGCAACATCTGCGAGGAGTGCGGGGAGCCCAACACCGTCGCCGACCTCACCGCCCCCCGCTCCGCCCTCTCCGAGGCCCCGCCGACGACCGCCCCGGCCGCCCGCTGGACCCTGCCCCTGCACGCCTACGCCGGGGACGTCCGGGGCCACCACCGCCTGGGCCGCGTCCCCGCCCGGCTGCGCGAACTCGCCGACCGGCTCTTTAGCCGCCCCGACCTGAACATCCCGCTGACCCATCCCTCCGGCTGGGGCGTCGAGCCCCGCGAGGAGGGCACCGAGGGACAGGTCATCTGGGTGTGGCCCGAGATGAGTTACGGGTTCCTGCACGGCATCGAGTCCCTCGGCGCCCGCCTCGGCAAGCCCTGGAAGGCCGCCGACCCGGCCGCCGACTGGAAGATCGTCCACTTCTTCGGCTACGACAACAGCTTCTACCACGCGGTGCTCTACCCGGTCCTCTACCAGCTCGCCTTCCCCGGCTGGACCCCCGACATCGACTACCACGTCAACGAGTTCTACCTGCTGGAGGGCGAGAAGTTCTCCACCAGCCGGCGGCACGCCATCTGGGGCAAGGAGATCCTGACCCCCGACACCGTCGACGCCGTCCGCTACTTCCTCGCCGCCACCCGCCCCGAGGGCACCCGCACCGACTTCCGGCGCGCCGCCTACGAGGCCACCCTCACCGACACCCTCATCGGCACCTGGCAGCAGTGGCTGACCGACCTCGGCGCCCGCGTCGCCAAGTACCACGGCGGCCAGGCCCCCGACGCCGGGAACTGGACCGCCGAGCACTCCGCCTTCCTCGCCCGCCTCGGCACCCGCCTGGCCGCCGTCACCGGAGCCCTGCAGAACGACTCCTTCTCCCTGAACCAGGCCGCCGCCGAACTCGACGGCATCGTCCGCGACACCGTCCGCTTCTCCCGCGCCGAAGGCCTGCTCACCGACGCCCCCGGCTGGGAGAGCGAGAACCGCACCGCCGTCGCCCTCGAACTGGCCGCGGCCCGCCTCCTCGCGCACGCCGCCGCCCCCGTCATGCCCCGCTTCGCCGCCCGGCTCGCCGCCGCCCTCGGCGCGGACACCCCGGGCACGTGGCCCCGTACCGTCGAACTCCTCGCCCCCGGCAGCGCCGTCGCCCTCGCCGACGCCGTCTTCTTCCAGCCCGCCGCGCCCGCGCCGGCCGCCGAACCGGAGCTGACGCCCTGGCTCACCGGCGTCGTCCGCACCGCCCTGCGCCTCGGCGACGACGAACGGCTCGCCCACCGCACCCTCACCCAGCTCGCGGCCGGCTCCCTCCAGGCCGTCACCGTCCAGTACCAGATCCTCGACGCCCTCGACGTCGACCTGTCCATGGACGAACTCCTGCACGGCGGCACCCTCGCCGAGCTCGCCGCCGTCCTCGCCGAGCGCGCCGAGCCCGCCGCCGTCGCCGCCCTGACCTCGGGGGAGGCCCGATGAACACCCGCCGCATGCTGCGCGAGATAGCCGAGCGCGGCCTCTCCGTCACCCTCACCGACGGCGACCTGCGCCTCCAGGGCAACCGCGAGCGGATGGACCCCGAGTTCATCGCCCGCCTCAAGGCCGCCAAGCCCGGCCTCGTCGCCCACCTCGCCCGCGAGGCCGAACGCGGCCCCGGCTTCCCCCTCACCCCGCTCCAGCGCAGCTACTACCTCGGCCGCAGCGGCATCTTCGAGATCGGCGACGTCGCCAGCCACGTCTTCCACGAGATCGAGGGCGACTGGGACCTCGACCGGCTCCAGACCTCCCTCGACACCGTCGTGGCCGCGCACAGCGCCCTGCGCTCCCGCTTCCTGTCCGACGAACGCCAGGCCACCGAGTACGGCGACCACGCCCCGCGCATCGGCGTCCTCGACCTGCGCGGCCACAACCCCCGCCAGCAGGAGCTGATCCGCGCCGAACTGCGCGAGATGCGCTCCCACCAGGTCCTCCCCGCCGACCAGGCCCCCCTGCTCACCGTCGACGCCACCATCCTCGGCGACGACTCGATGGTGCTGCACGTCGGCCACGACGGGCTCGTGATGGACGGGATCAGCATGTTCCTGTTCTTCCGCGCCTGGTGGCACGCCTACCAGAACCCCGCCGCCGAGGTCCACGAGGAACTCCCCTACGAGGACTACGTCGCCGCCCTGGAAGCCGCCCGCGACCGGGCCCCCGCCCGCCGCTCCCGCCAGTACTGGACCGACCGCTGCGACGGCCTCGCCCCCCACCCCGACCTGCCGCTGCGCACCAGCCCCGCCGCCCTGACCGGCACCCGCTTCACCCAGCGCCGGGCCGGCCTCGGCCGCGCGGAGTGGAGCGCGCTCAAGGACCGGGCGACCGCCGCCGGGCTGACCCCCTCCGCGCTGCTGCTCGCCGCGTACGCGGAGACCCTCGCCACCTGGGGCGCCGGGGACCGGTTCACCCTCACCACCACCGTCGCCCACCGGCCGCCCGTGCACCCCCGCGTCTTCGAGGCCATCGGCCAGTTCTCCGACACCCTCCTGGTCGAGGCGGAGATCGACCGCTCGCTGCCGTTCGCGGAACGCGCCAAGGCCCTCCAGACCCGCCTGCACACCGACATCGACCACCGGCACTTCTCCGGCATCGAGGTGCTGAAGGAACTGGCCCGCCGGCGCGGCGGGGTGGCCGGCGCGCGGATGCCGTTCACCTTCAACAGCGCCATCGGGCACGTCAGCAGCGAGGTCGACGGATCGGCCCTGGAACTCTTCGGCAAGGAGGTCTTCTCCGTCAGCCAGACCCCGCAGGTGTGGCTCAACGCCTTCGCGATGGAGCAGCACGGCGCGCTCGTCGTCCAGCTCGACGGCATCGACGAACTCTTCTGCGCGGGACTGCTCGACGACCTCGCCCACGGCTACGAGACCCTGCTCCGCACGCTCCTCGACGAGAGCGCCTGGCGCCTCCACAGCTTCGACCTGCTCCCGCCGGCCCAGCGCGAACGGCGCCGCGAGGCCAACGACACCGCCGTGGAGCGGCCCGCGGAGATGCTCGGCGACGCCATCGTCGCCCAGGCCGCCCGCACCCCCGCCGCGCCCGCCGTGCTGACCTCCGACCGCACCATGAGCTACGGGGAGCTCCTGCACCGGGCCGCCACCGCCGCCACCTGGCTGCGCGCCCACGGCGTCGGCCGCGGCGAACTCGTCGGCCTCGTCATGCGGCGCGGCCCCGAGCAGATCGTCGGCATCCTCGCCACGGTGCTCGCCGGAGCCGCGTACCTGCCCGTGGACGCCGCGCTGCCCGCCGCCCGCCAGGACTACATGCTGGCCGACGGCGAGGTCCGCTGCGTCCTGACCAACACCGGCCGGCCCGCCACCGGCGCCCTCGCCGTCCTCGACCTCACCCAGCCCTGCTCCGGCCGCGCCGAGGTCCCCGACCGGCTGCCCGGATCCCACCCGGACGACCTCGCGTACGTCCTCTACACCTCCGGCACCACCGGCGCCCCCAAGGGCGTCATGGTCACCCACCGCAACGTCGCCAACGTCGTCGCCGACTGCCAGGAGCGCTTCGGGATCACCCCCGAGGACCGGTTCATGGCCATCAGCGCCTTCAACTTCGACCTCTCCGTCTGGGACGTCTTCGGCGCCCTCGCGGCCGGCGCGGCCCTCGTCATGCCCGACCGGGACAAGGCCGTCGACCCCGCGCACTGGCTCGACCTGTGCCGGCTGCACGACGTGAGCGTGTGGAACTCCGTCCCCGCCATCGTCGGCCTGCTGCACGGCCAGGCCCGCGCCGACGGCGCCGCACCGCCCGCGCTGCGCCTGGTCATGATGAGCGGCGACCGGCTCCCGCCCGCGCTGCCCGCCCAGCTGCGCGCCCTGCTGCCCGGCCTGGAGGTGGTCTCCCTCGGCGGCCCCACCGAGACCACCATCTGGAACATCCTGCACCCGGTCGGGGAGGACGAGGACGGCAGCGAGTCCATCCCGTACGGCCGCCCCAACGCCAACAACCGGGCGTACGTCCTGGACCGGGACGGCCTCGACGCCCCCGACTGGGTCACCGGCGAGATCGTCGCCGCCGGCACGGGCCTGGCCCGCGGCTACTGGCGGGACGCGGAGCGGACCGCCGAGCGCTTCTACGCGGACCCGGTGCGCGGCGAACGCCTCTACCGCACCGGGGACCTGGGCCGGTACCTGCCCGACGGGAACATCCAGATCCTCGGCCGCAGCGACTTCCAGATCAAGATCAACGGCTACCGGATCGAGGCCGGGGAGGTCGAGACCCGCCTCGCGGCCCTCGCCGAGGTCGCGCGCGCCGTCGTCGCCGCCCAGGGCAACCGGCTGATCGCCCACCTCGTGCCGAGCGGGAGCCACCGCCCGCACCTGAACGACCTGCGCCAGGCCCTGCGCTCCGACCTGCCCGACTACATGCTGCCCGCGGCCGTCCTGTGGCACGACGAACTGCCGCTGACCCGCAACGGCAAGGTGGACCGTACCCGGCTGGCCGCCCTGTCCGAGGCCGGACCCGGCGCGGGGGAGGCCGCGGCCACCGGCGGCAGCGCCCCCGCCACCCAGGCCGAGAAGATCCTCTGCGACATCTGGTCCACCGTCCTGCGCCGCCCCGACGTCGGCGCGCTGGACACCCTCGCCGCCCTCGGCGGCGACTCCATCGCGGCGGCCCGCATCCTCACCGCCGCCCGCAAACGCTTCGGCGTCACCCTGACCCTCGACCAGTTCGCGGAGCTGGAGACGGTCCGCGCGATGGCCGCCGCCCTCATGCCGGGAGGAAGCCGATGACGGCCGCGCACACCGCCCCGGCGCCGGTGCCCGGCCCCGGGGCCGGGCGGGGCGGCGGTCCCGTACCGCCCGGCGGGCCGGGAGCCGGCCCCACCCCCGAGACGATCCGGCGGATCGTCGACGGGCCGCCCACGGCGGGCGGGAACATCTCCGTCGCCCGGCTCGACGGGACCCGTACCGCCACCCTGCGCGAGCTGTACGACCGCTCCGGCCGGCTCGCCCACCACCTGCGAAGCCACTACGGCATCGGACCCGGCGACCGCATCGGCATCCTCGCCGCCAACAGCCTGGAATGGGTGCTCCTCGACCTCGCCGCGCTGCGCCTCGGCGCCCAGACCGCGGGCCTGGAACCGGAGAAGTTCACCCCCTCCACCGCCCTCATGGACCGCTACGGCCTGCACCTGCTCTGCACCGACCGGCCCACCGACGTACCCGACACCCTGACCACCGACGGCCTCTGGCGGCTCACGGACCCCGGCCAGGACCCCGACACTCCGCTCCCGCCCGTCCGCTGGGGCGCCACCGACGTCACCACCGTCAAGTTCACCTCCGGCAGCACCGGCGTCCCCAAGGGTCTCGGCGCCACCGCCGGCAGCGTCGACAGCTCGCTGACCGCCGTCCAGGAGATCTTCGAACACACCCCGGACGACCACCTCTTCGTCTTCCTGCCCCTCTCCCTCCTCCAGCAGCGCTACTGGGTGTACTCCGCGCTGCTGCACGGCCACGACCTCACCATCACCACCTACGAGGCCGCCTTCGCGACCCTGCGCCGGGTCCGCCCCACCGTCGTCATGGGCGTCCCCGCCTTCTACGAGAGCGCCCGCCGCACCATCGAGGGCCGGCTGCGCCGCTCCGCCGGCCGCACCCTGCCCGACGTGGCCCGGGCCCTGTTCGGCGACCGGATCCGCTACCTGTGGACCGGCTCCGCCCCCGCCTCGCCCGCCGTCCTGCGCTTCTTCACCGACGCCGGGCTGCCGATCTTCGAGGGCTACGGGCTCAACGAGACGTGCATCGTCACCAAGAACCACCCCGGCGCCCACCGCGAGGGCAGCGTCGGCAAGGCGGTCCGCGGCAAGGAGGTGGTCATCGGCGAGGACGGGGTCATCAGCGTCCGCAGCACCCACCCCGTCAACAACCACTACGCCTACGCCCGCCCCGGCGACTCCGAGAAGGTCTTCTCGCCCGACGGGACCGTCCGCACCGGCGACCTCGGCCACCTCGACGACGACGGCTTCCTCTTCGTCCACGGCCGCGCCGACGACGTCATCGTCCTCGACAACGGCAAGAAGGTCATCGTCCGGCCCATCGAGGAACTGATGCGCGCCGACCCCGCCATCGCCGAATGCGTCCTCTTCAGCCCCACCCAGACCGAACTCGTCGCCGTGGTCTCCCCGGCCGCGCAGCCCGCCGACGCCGACGCCATCGCCGCCCGGCTCGCCGCCACCAACGCCGCGACCACCCCCGACGAGCGGATCAGCCGGGTCCTGGTCGCCGACCCGCCGTTCAGCATCGGCAACGGCCTGCTCACCTCCCAGTACAAGCCCAAGCGCCCCGACATCCGGGCCGCCTACCACTCCCCGCTGCACACCCAGGAGGCCGGAATCCATGCCTGACACCGCGTCCCACATCGAAGCGGCCGCCCGCGACCAGCTCTCCCTCGTACTGATCCCCGAGGTCGAGCCGGACGCCATCGACCCCGACGCCGACATGGTCGCCGCCTACGGCCTGACCTCCCTCAACAAGGTCCTCTTCCTCACCGAGGTCTGCGAGGAGACCGGCGTCGACCTCGCCCACTTCACCGAGCACGACCTCGCCGACATGCGCACCCTGCGCGACGTCACCGACGCCCTCACCCGCCACCACGCCACCACCGGAGTCTGAGCCATGAGCTGGAACGAGCACGCCGCCGCCGTCCTGGAGAACGACCGGGTGCGCCTGACCCCGATCACCGAGGCCGACCGCGAGGGCGTCCGGGCCGTCGCCATGGACCCCGACATCTGGCGCTACTTCGTCGCCGCCGTCGACACCGACGCCGACTTCGAGGCCTTCTTCGACACCAACCTCGCCGACCACGCCGCCGGCCGCCGCTTCGTCTACGTCATCACCGACAAGGACAGCGGCCGCGTCGCGGGCAGCATGAGCTTCGGCAACCTGGCCGAGGCCGACCGCCGCCTGGAGATCGGCTGGTCCTGGCTCGGCCGCGACTTCCGCGGCCGGGGCGTCAACCACTGGGCCAAGGCCCTGCTCCTGGAGCACGCCTTCGAGACGCTCGGCGCCGAACGCGCCGAGTTCAAGACCGACGTCCTCAACGTCCAGGCCCGCCGCGGCCTCGCCAACATCGGCGCCACCGAGGAAGGCGTCCTGCGCAGCTTCAACTACATGCCGGGCGGCCGCCGCCGCGACGCCGTCTTCTACAGCGTGCTGCGCGCCGAATGGCCCTCCGTCCGCGCCCTGCTGGCGCGCGGCCCGAAGAACGCCGTACCGGCATGAGCGGCGCGCCCGCCGGAGGCGCCGGCATCACCCACATACGGGCCGCGGGCACCCCGTACGAGATCGGCCGCGTCCACGGCGCGGCCCTCGCCGGCCCGCTGCGGGCCTTCCTCGACGACGGGCTCGCCCGCCTGCGCCACCTCAGCGACCGGCCCCTGAGCCTGCCCGCGCTGCGGCCGGCGATCGCCGCCCACCGGGCGGCGGTCGAGGCGGCCCTGCCCGACCTCGCCGAGGAGGTGGCGGGCCTCGCCGACGGGGCCCGGATCAGCGCGGACGAGGCCTGGCTGCTCCAGATCCGCCGCGAGATCATGGGCTACAGCGCCGTCCGCTCGGGCGGCGACTGCACCACGTACGCCCGTACCGGACCCGGCGGCCCGCCCGTCCTCGCGCAGACCGTCGACCTCAGCGGCGACCTCGACACCCACATCAGCGTCCTGGAGACCGCCCGCGCCGGCACCGCCCGGCGCTCCCTCGTCCTCAGCTTCGCCGGACTCCTCGGCTACCTCGGCGTCAACAGCGACGGGCTCGCCGTCGGCCTGAACCTGGTCCTCGGCGGCCGCTGGCGCCCCGGCGTCCCCCCGTACCTGGCGATCCGCCACCTCCTGGACACCGCCCGGAACACCGCCGACGCCCTGAAGGTCCTCGCCGACCTGCCCCTGGCCAGCTCCCGCTCGCTGATGCTCTGCGACCGCGAGCGCGTCCTGTACGCCGAACACCTCGACGGCGAACTGCGCGTCACCGAGGCCGCCCCCGGCGAACTGGCCCACACCAACCACTTCCTGCACCCGGACTTCGCCCCGGCCGACGAACTGAACGTCTTCGCCCGCAACTCCTCGCTGCGCCGGCTGCGCGCCGCCCGCGAGGGCCTGGCCGCACTGCCCGCCGACGCGACCGCCGAGGACCACTTCGCCGTGCTGTCCCGGCCGCCGGTGTGCGTACCCGACCGGGGCGACATCCGCGCCGAACGCACCGTCGCCGCGGCCGTCATGTTCCCGGCGGCGGGCCGCCTGCACCTGCGCCCGGGCGACCCGGCGCGCTCCCGCACACGGGTGTTCACCCTCTAGGCGGCCCGCGGGAGGCCGCACCCCGAAGGGCCTGTGTCCGAGAAAGGAGCATCATGGACGCATGGCTGGTCGATCTCGACCAGGTCGCCCCCACCGACATCAGCGCGCACTATCCCGAGGGCCTCACCGAGGACGAACTGCGGCGCGGCGCCGAGTTCGTCCACGCCCGGGCCGCCCACCGCTTCTACCGCGCCCGGCTCACCGTGCGCAGGCTGCTCGCCGACCGCCTGGGCCTGGCCGCGACCGACCTGCGCATCCACTACGACCCGGCCGGCAAGCCCTACCTGCCCGACCAGCCCGGCACCCACGTCAGCTGGTCGCGCTCCGACGGACTGCTGCTGCTCGGCGCCACCGAGACCGGGCCGATCGGGGTGGACGTGGAACTGGTCCGCCCGTCCACCACCAGCCTGGACGTGCTGACCTTCGTCTACCCCGGCGTCCCGGCCGACGCCGCGCCCGAGACCTTCTTCCACGCCTGGACCCTGCTGGAGGCCGCCGTCAAGGCCACCGGCCGGGGCCTGAGCGACGGCGCCCGGGAGGTCGACCTGGACTTCGGCCCCGACGGCGCCGTCACCCTGCGCGGCATCACCGGCCACGGCCCCCTCCCGTGGCACGGCCACACGGCCCTGCACCCCACCCGCCGGGACTCCCCCTGGGCCATGACCGCCTTCGTCTCCCGCGAACTGCCCCCGGTCACGGTCCTCCCGTGGCCGGACCGCGCCCGTGACCTCGTACGGACGCGGGCGCGGGCGGGAGTCAGCGGGGGGTGAGCACCGGCGTCCCGTCCGGGGCGATCGCCGTGAAACCGGTGTACGGGACCAGCGCGGGCGGCACGCTCACCGAGCCGTCCGCGCGCTGGTACTGCTCCAGGATCGCGACGAGGGTGCGGCCGACCGGGAGGGCCGAGCCGTTCAGGGTGGCGGCGTACTCCTTGCGGCCGTCGCGGTCGCGGACCTTGATGCCGGCCCGGCGGCCCTGGAAGTCGCCGCAGTCCGAACAGGAGGAGATCTCCCGGTAGGTGCCCTGGCCCGGCAGCCACACCTCGATGTCGTAGGTGCGCCGGGCGGCGAAGCCGAGGTCCCCGGCGCGCAGTTCGACCACCCGGTGGGCCAGCCCCAGCCGGCGCAGCGCCGTCTCGGCGTGCCCGGTCAGCAGCTCCAGTTGCGCGGCGGACTCCTCGGGCCGGCAGATCCGTACCAGCTCGACCTTCTCGAACTGGTGCAGCCGCACCAGCCCCCGGGTGTCGCGCCCGTACGAGCCCGCCTCGGCCCGGTAGCAGGGCGTGCACGCGGTCAGCGCCAGCGGGAGCTCGCCCTCCTGGAGGGTCTCGCCCCGGTAGAGGTTGACCAGCGGCACCTCGGCCGTCGGGATCAGCAGCAGCTCCCGGTCGGCGGCCGTGGTCAGGAACAGGTCGTCCTCGAACTTCGGCAGCTGCCCGGTACCGGTCATCGTCTCCCGGCTCACCAGGTGCGGCACCCCGTGCTCGGTGTACCCGTGCTCGGTGGTGTGCAGGTCCAGCAGGAACGCGGCCAGCGCCCGCTCCAGCCGGGCCCCGGCCCCCCGGGTCACCGCGAAGCGGGAGCCGGAGAGCCGGGCCGCCCGCACCTGGTCCAGGATCCCGAGGCGGGTGCCGACGTCCACGTGGTCGCGCGGGGTGAAGTCGAAGCCCGGCACCTCCCCCCAGACCCGGCGCACCACCGGCGGGTCCTGCTCGGTCCCGTCGGGCACGTCCGCGTACGGCAGGTTGGGCACGGCCAGCAGCAGCGCGCCGAGCCCCTCCTCCGCCTCCCGGAGCTCCTGCGCCACCGACCGCAGCCGCTCCTTGGCCTCCTGTATCCGGGCCCGGGCGGCCTCGTCGGGGCGTACGCCGCCGCGCGCGGAGCGGTTCTGCTCGGCCCGCAGCTTGTCCCGCTCGGCGATGAGCCGGGCACGCCGTTCGGTCAGGTCGCGCAGGGCGATCCGGTCCAGGCGGTGGCCGCGGCGGGCCAGCGCCTCCTGGGCCTCGTCCTGGAGCAGGGTGTGCGGGTCGTGCATGACGGGCTCCTCAGTCAGGGGAGTGGAGGGGTGTCGTGCGCCGCGCCGGCGACCGCGCGGTACCGCTCGGGCGCCCGGGCCCGCAGCCACCCGGCGTAGCCGAGCCCGCCGAGCGCGGCAGCGGCCATCAGCCAGGGGATCCGGTTGACCCAGACGGAGGTGGTCCCGGTGACCAGCGGGAAGTTGGCCAGCAGCAACGCCAGCGCGCCCACCAGCCCGGCCAGGGCCAGGGCCGGCGCCAGCCGGGTGCGCCACCAGTGCGCGTCGGGGTGGCGGCGGAAGAAGACGAGCACGGCCACCGCCACGGCCGCCTGGAGCCCGACGATCCCGACCGTGCCCAGCGCGAGCATGGTGGTGGCCAGGTTGGTGTACGGATGCGCCCCCGCGAGCGCGAACAGGGCGCAGACCACGGCCGTGACCACCGACAGCACCAGACTCGCCCGGTACGGGGAGGCGTGCCGCGGATGGATCCGGGCCAGCGCGGCCGGCAGCACCCGCTCCCGGCCCAGCACGAACAGGTACCGGTTCGCGGCGGTGTGCAGCCCGAGCAGCGCCCCGAACAGGCTGGTGCACAGCAGCACCTGCATCACGCTCGTCGCGAAGGTGCCGAGGTAGTCGTCGGACAGGTGGAAGAACAGGTCGCCCAGCTCCGCGCCGGCCCGCTCCGCGACCCGGTCCGCGCCGATCGCGCCGACCGCCGCCCAGCTGATCACCGCGAAGAAGACGGTGATGAGCACCACGGAGGTGTAGGTGGCGACGGGCACGCTGCGCCGGGGGTCGCGGCTCTCCTCCCCGTACAGCGCGGCCGCCTCGAAGCCCACGTACGAGATCAGCGCGAACATCAGCGCCACGCCCAGGCCCGGGGAGAAGACGGTGTCGGGCCGGAAGGAGGCCGCCGGGAGGGTGTCCGCGCCGTGCCGCACGCCGATGGCCAGCGCGAGCAGGCCCAGCACCGCCACCTCGGCGACCATCAGCACCGCCAGCAGCCGGGCGCTCAGGTCGATGCTCCGGTAGCCCATGACGGCGGTCAGCGCGAGCGCCGCCCCCGTCCACACCGGCCAGGGGACGGGCAAGTGGTGGGCGGCGGAGACCAGTTCGGCGAAGTACCCGAAGGCCCCGGCGACGCCCGCGACCGCCGCCGTGTAGGCGACGACGGCCGTCAGCCCGCCCGCGACGGCGAGCGGCCGGCCCAGACCCTGCCCGATGTACGTGTAGAAGCCGCCCGCCCCGACCACGTGCCGGCTCATCGCCGCGTAGCCCACCGAGAAGCACAGCAGGATCAGCCCGGCCAGCGCGAAGGTGGCGGGCACCCCCGCCCCGTTGCCGATGGCGTACGCGAGGGGCACCGAGCCCACCACCCCGGACATCGGGGCCGCCGCGGCGACCACGAGGAACACGATCCGGGGGGTGGTCAGGGTGCGGCGCAGCGCGGGGCGGGCGGCGGCGGGCGCGCCGTCCGCCCCGGCGCCGGTCCGCGCGGGGACCGTGGACGTCACCGGGTCACCTCGGGTGGTTGCGGATGATGTCGACGGCCTCCGGGATGCCCATGTACGGCAGCCGCACCTCGGCCATGTCGTCGGTCCACTGCTCGGCGAGGTCGTAGCGCTGCTTCGGGGTGGTCTCCAGCAGCTTGCAGCCGGGGAACACCTCGTAGCCGTCGAGCAGTCCGGCGTGCGCGAACATGCCCTGCTGGAACAGTTCCTCGCGCTCCAGGACGAACTCCTCCGACGGCAGCTCGTCCCACAGCCGGCGCCCGCGCCGGATCAGCTCGATCAGCCGCGGCCGGTACGAGGGCGTGCGCGCGAGGTGCTCGCGGACGATCGAGCTGCCCACCGTCAGGTGGCGGATCTCGTCGATGGACGCGCCGCGCGCGATCTCGGCGGCCGCCGGGTCCAGCAGGGTCCACTTGCGCTCGCTGAGCTCGGCGGCGGGGGCGAGGACCCCCTCGATGACGATGGTGAACACGGCGACGGCGCCGATGAAGTCGCCCTCGTCGCGCACCACGGAGGTGGCGAACTCGGCGATCGGGTTCAGCACCCGCCGCGTGTAGTCGACGCCCTGCTCCTTGATGAAGTCCAGCAGCCCGGCCCGCGGCACGCCCAGGTCGGTGAGGTGCTTGCGGAAGATCATCGCGTGCCGGGCCTCGTCGACCACCTGGGTGGTGAAGAACTCCTGCTCGACGACCCCGGGCGCGCCGATCACGTAGTGCGAGAGCACCTCGACCGCGCGGGTCTCGGCCAGCGAGCGGTTGCCCAGCTCCAGCACGAGCGCCTGGCGCAGCGGCCCGTCCTCGCGCATGTACTCCGGCGTTCCGGCGTCGTGGCCCGCCTCGGCGCGCCCGCGCAGGGTGCCCTGGGCGACGGCCGACAGCCAGTACGCCAGGTCGCACTCCTCGGCGGTGAGGGTCATTTCCTGGGCCCCGTCGAGGAGATTGGGCGCGCGGTCCCAGTCGGCTTCGAGGGGGATCTGCGGGACGGTGGTCATGAGAGGACCTCACGGGGAGAGGGAGGGACGGAAGCGGCGGGGGTGACGGCCGCGCTGTGCATGCGGCCGGCGAAGCTGAGCATCGGGGAGTCGACGGTGTGGGCGCCGCCCGTGACCTCGGCGAGGAGCATGTCGTGGTCGCCGACCTGGTGCCAGCCGAGGACCCGGCAGGCCAGGTGGGCGAGGCTGCCGCCGAGCAGCGGGGCGCCGGTCAGCGGGTCGGTGGTCCAGTCGAAGCCCTCGAACTGGGCGTCGCCGAGCGGCCGGGAGGGGTTGGCGAAGCGCCGGGCGACGTCGTTCTGCGCCGAGGCGAGGACGTTCACCGAGAACTTGCCGGCCCGCCGCACCATCGAGGCGAAGGTGGAGGTGGGCCGCAGGCAGGCGCCGAGGACGAGCGGGTCCCGGGAGAGGGTGACGACGGCGCTGGCGGTGGTGCCGTGCCGGACGCCGTCGCGGCTGACGGTGAGCACCGTGACGCCGGAGGCGAGCCGGCGCAGCGCCAGCCGGGCCGCCTCGGGGTCCTCGTACCCGTCGGCCGCCGGGGCGGCGGGGGAGCGGTCGGTGAGCCAGGCCGGGTAGCGGCTCACCGGGTCACCCCGACGGCCGGGGCGGAACCGGTGGCGGCGCGGGTCGCCGGGTGGTCCTCGTACGGGAGCGGGACCGGGCCGTCGGTCGCGCCGCGGCGCTTCAGCATGGCCGTCACCTGGTCGACCAGCGGGGTGTCCACCGGCTCGAAGGGCAGCCCGAAGGGCTTGAGGAAGTTCCCGAAGACGCCGCGGTCGCCGAAGACGTGGAAGGGCAGGGCCAGCAGCGCCCATTCGGGACCGATCAGCCACATCCACAGCAGGCCGACGGCGGCCACGCTGAGCAGGCTGTGCATCGTGTTGTAGAGGACGTAGTAGGCCTTGGGGATCCGGCCGTCGGGGCTGCGCCGGTAGGCGATGGCGCCGGGGATGTAGCCGACGAGGTCGATGTAGAGGAACAGGCCGATCGCCGCGAACCAGTTGATGTCCGTGAAGTGCCACAGGATGAACCCGATCGTCACGGCGAAGGCGACCAGGTACTCGGCGCGGTGCAGGCTGAAGGTGACCGGTGATTCCACCGGGTTCTTGATGTCCATCAGGGATGTCCTTCCGACGGGCGGCGGGCGGCGGGTGGCAGGCCGCGGGCGGCGAAGAGGGGGGCGGCGGACGGGTCAGGACAGCCGCAGCGGGCCGCCGGCGAACCAGTCGGCCAGCTCCGCCGCGACGCTCGCGCGCGACGGCGGGTGGAAGGCCAGGGCGCGGACCGCCGAGGCCAGGTAGGCCACGTCGCCGGAGCGGATGTAGGCCATGCCGCCGAGCATCTCCACGGCCTGGTCGACGCTCTGCGCCAGCAGGTCCTGGGTGGCGTAGCGGGCGGTGAGCACCGCGGCCACCGCCTCGTCGCCCTCGGTGCCGTCCTCCAGGGAGCGGGCCGCGCCCTCCACGAGGGAGACCGCCGCGTCCATCCGCACCGCGAGCTGCGCCCGCTCGGCGGGCGTTCCGCGACCGCCGTCCAGGACCCGGGCGACCAGCGCGGAGGCGGCGCCCACGTACGAGGAGGTGGCGAGCAGCTCGAACCAGGTGAAGCCGGCGGTCTGGAGGTCGTCGAGCCGCTCGGCGTCCTCGGGGGTGCTGTGGATGACCAGTTCCTCGGGCACCACCACGTCGGTGAGCCGCACCTCGTGGCTCTGCGAGGCGGCCAGGACGGGCGTCGCCCAGAACGGCCGGGTCTCGATGCCGGGGGAGGAGGCCGGGATCAGCATCAGGGCCAGCGCGCCGCGCCCGTCCTCCCGCGTCACCTGCACGCTGGCGGTCAGTACGTCCATCGAACCGGAGAGGCTGCACGGCTTCTTGGAGCCGTTGACGCGGTAACCGCCGCCCGGGAGCGGCTCGGCCACCACCGAGGGGGCCAGGATGTTCTGGTCGGTCCGGCCCTCCGCCCAGCCGGAGGCCAGCAGCAGCCCGTCCGAGGCCACGCCCTCCAGCAGCTTCAGCTGGGCCGGGGTGAGCCGCCCGGCGGCCTGGGCCAGCCGGAACAGCATCGCGACCGTGAAGTGGTGCATCACGGTGGCCACCCCCAGGGAGGGGGAGACGGCGGCGATGGCCCGCTGCACCCGCACCGCCTCCAGCGGACCGGCGGCGGCGCCGCCGTACGCGGCGGGCACCAGCAGGCCGGGCCCGCCGTGCTTGCGGTACAGCTCCAGCACCGGGCTGTCCTCACCCTCCCGGGTGCTGAGCGGCAGGTCTTCGAGTGCGTCGAGAAGACCTGCGTGGAATTGCTCGCAGATCCCGCGCGCTGTCGTCAGGGAACGCATCGCCGTGCTCACCTCGGGCTCTCTGGGAATTCTCCTGCTGCGAAATACGATATTCGGAAAGCATCGTTTCACTGACCGTCTGACTGAGGCCTGACGCTTATCTGACCTGCGATTTCTCCTGACAATGCCCTGACGGTCGGCTGACCGCGCGACCGGGTGGGGCTTGTGCCGCCGTGCCGCCCGTGCCATAAGTGGAGAAGTGTCGGCGGGAGAATGGATCTGAAATGACGGCAGTAATTGTGGAGACGGATGTCGCACTCGACGCCATCCGCCGGTACGCGGACGCGGGGAATCCGAGCGCGTATTTCGCCTTCAGCGACGGGAACAGCTACTTCCGCTTGCCGGACGTGCCCGGCGTGATCGTGTACCGGCCCGTCGGCCGCTACCTCGTCCAGTTCGGCGGCCCCTTCGCCCCCTTCGAGCCCGCCGGACCGGACGGCCCCCGGGCCCGGCTGCTGGCGGGCTTCACCGCCTTCGCCGCGGAGCGCGACCGCGAGATCGTCTCCGTACAGCTCCAGGGCGCGGACGCCGACGTCTACGTCGACCAGGGCTTCACCGTGAACCAGATGGGCGCCTCCTACGCCGTCGACCTGGAGACCTTCACCCTGGCCGGCACCCGGTTCATGCAGCTGCGCAACAAGATCTCACGGGCGCTGCGCAGCGGCCTGGAGATCAAGGAGGTCGCGTACGAGGAGTACGCGGACCGGATCGCGGCCCTCGACACCGCCTGGCTCTCCACCAAGGGCGAGGGCGTCAAACCACTGGAGTTCCTCGTCGGCCAGACCGGCGGCCGCTACCAGCACCTGCGCCGCCTCTTCGCCGCCGTCCGCGACGGCGAGCTGATCGGCTACGTCTCCTACGCCCCGGTCTACGGTCCCCAGCCCGGCTGGATGCACGACCTCAGCCGCCGGCAGCCCGACTCCCCGCCCGGGGTGATGGAGGCCCTCAACAAGGCCGCCATCGACGTCTTCACCGCCGAGGGCACCCGCTGGCTGCACTTCGGCTTCACCCCCTTCACCTCCCTGACGGCCCCCCAGTTCCCGGGCCACAGCCTGGGCTTCCACTGGTTCATGGAGCACCTGTGGGAGCACGGCGCGCACATCTACCCGGCGCGCACGCAGCTGGAGTACAAGCAGAAGTGGGCCCCCTCCGCCGTCCTGCCCGAGTACATCGCCTTCCAGCACCGGGCGAGCCTGCCCGCGCTGGTCCACGTCTTCCGCGCCTGCAACGCGGTCTGAGGAGGAGCCCCGACATGCCCGAGGAGATCGAAGCGACCGGCCTGCTGCTGGTGGACCGCTTCCAGGCCTGCGCCGCCGCCCCCGACGACCTGACCGCGGCCCACCTCTGCGACGAGGCCCTCACCCGCCTGGACACCCTGCTCCGCGACGCGGCCGAGGCCTGAACCGGGGCCGGGTCAGCGGGTGCCGGCGAGGACAACGGCGAGCGCGCCGAGCAGGATCACGACGTACAGAACCTGCCGGAGGCGCTCGGTCACCACGCCCCCAGCGCCCCGGCGAGGCTCCGCAGAATCCGGGCCAGGGCGCGGGCGTAGTTCCAGTTCGCGTGATCACCCCGCCCCATGGGACCCGCGTCGACGAAGTACTCCCACTCGGCCACCGCCGCCCCGGCCCGCTCGCTCCGCCGGTCACGGGGCAGCGCGGCCACCCGCGCGTGCAGCACCTCCCCCTGGCCGACCAGTTCCCCGATGAGCCGGGCCACGCTCTCGGCATCCGGCCGCTCCGAGTAGGGCACGACCGCCCGCCCGATGAGTTCCTCGATCTCCCGCGTCTCGCCGCTGTCCATGCCGGTGCTCCCTACAGCCGTGAGCGGGTGGTGGGACGAGCGTAGATATCGCGTCATACCGCTCGAAGTGACCCGTGGTACGGGTACGTTGACCCTCGTTCGCAGGCAGAGGGGCGGTCATGACCGGCACGCAGGAACCCACCCGTACCGGCGGTCAGGGAAGTCCGCAGCGCCGTCGCGGCGGCATGGTGTCCGGCTACGTCTTCCGGGTCATCCGGGAGCAGCTCGACCACACCCAGGAATCCTTCGCCGAGGCGTTCGGCGTGTCCACGGACACGATCGCCGGCTGGGAATCCGGGCGGCGCCCGCTGACCTCGCTCGCCGTCGGGCAGATGTTCACCCACCGGCACAGGCTCATGCGGATGGGCATCAGCCCGGCGCTGCTCCTGGCCCTGGACAAGGCCATGGAGGCCGATGTCGTCCTGGCGAGCGCGCTCGAAGACGACGGACCGGCGGGCGAGAACCCCCTGGGCGTGTGGGTCATGCAGCGCGACCTGGTCGAGGTCCTGACCTGGCCCCTGAGCGGCGTGATGCCCGAAGCGATGCGCGGCGTCCGCGTCGTGGCCCGCCCACGTCGCGGCCCGGTACCCACCGGCCCGAAGCTTTCCGCGGACGACCGGCGCCGGTTCTTCGCCCGCATACGGCACACGGCCGAGCAGGCGCGTACGGGCGAGTTCCTCCTGCGCCGCCAAGCCCTCTACCTGGCCGGTTACGACGAGGCGGCGGACACCTGCGACTGGCTCGCCCGGCAGCAGCAGGCGCGCCGGCCCGACGACTGGCTGACCCGGTGGCTGAACGCCCGCTCGGTGGCCGCCGTCGCCGCCCGCCGGGGAGACCACGACCGCATGGGCCACTTCATCGCCTCCACCCTGGAGGACGACGACGCGGGCGAGGCGGCGAACCTGAGCTACTGGGCCTACTGGGTGGGCGAGTCGACGCACCCCCAGCTGTCCGACGACTTCATCGCCGATCCCACCGCCCCCGCGTGGCACGGCCACAAGCTGTTCCGGCACCTCGTGAGCGGCCTGGATCCGGAGCGCGGGTTCTTCGACCTGAACGTGCACACGCTGTGGGCGCTCCTCGCCGTGCGGCCCGGCCTGCTGCGCACGACGTCCCCACCGGGGCGCGCCCTGCGCGACCGGCTGCCGGTGCTGTTGGATGTCACCGGGCCCTCGACGCGCGCGCGGCGGGAGCTGGAGGGGATCCGGTACGCATTCCGCCTCGCCGGGGCGTGAGAAGGAGAACAGACGTGGCTGACGACCTGTCCGCGGTGGCGCGCTTCCTCTACGAGGCGGGCACCCTGAAGAACACCGCCCGCACGGGCTGGTGGATGGCCGGCGTCAAGCAGCCCGAGAGCGTCGCGGAGCACTCGTGGCGCACCTCCCTGATCGCCTCGGTCATCGCGAAACTGGAGGGCGCCGACCCCGCGCGGGCCGCGTTCCTCGCCGTCTGGCACGACACTCAGGAGACCCGCACCGGGGACGTGAACCACCTCGGCAGGAAGTACGCGGCCGGCGCCGACCCGGCCGCCGTCACGGCCGACCAGACGGCGGGGATGCCCGAGGCCCTCGCCTCGGCCGTCCGGGAGCTCGTGGCCGAGTACGAGGCGGCGGACTCCCCGGAGGCGGTCTGCGCGCGGGACGCCGACAAGCTGGAGTGCATGCTCCAGGGCATCGAGTACAAGGCGCAGGGGTACGCGGCCGCGCAGCGGTGGATCGACAATTGCCGGAGCCGGCTGACCACGGAGACCGGGCAGCGGCTCGCCGACGAACTCCTGGGCCAGGGCACGCTCGACTGGCTGCGGGCGGCACTCGGCGAGCGGGGCTGACGCCGGACACGGGCAGCAGCCCCCGCCCGCCCGGGGCGGGCAGGGGCGTCGCGCCGGTCAGCGCAGGGCCGGGCGGGTGTGGAGGAGGGTGCCGGTCGGGCCGCGGACCTGCATGGGGCGGCCTCTGAGGGCCGAGGACGGTGGGGTCGCGGCCGGGGTGAGGTGGGCGGTCAGGAAGTCCTGGGTCACCGGGCCACCGGGCCCGGCGAGCAGTTCGTGGAGGTCGTCGGTGACCGCGCGCCGGTCGAGCAGGAGCCCCTGCCCGGGCCGCGGCGCGGCCTCCAGCAGCGGCGCCGAGGCCCCGCCCGGCCCGTACAGGCGGGAGCGCAGGCTGCCCTCCCCCTCCCGGCCCAGGACCGCCAGCAGCCCGAACTCGCTGTCCACGGGGGCCGGTTCGGGGGCCGCCACCCGTACGGTCGTCCCCGCCGGGGCGACCGTACGGACCCGGTGCAGGGTGATCAGCCAGTCCGCGTGGATGTCGAGCCACGCACCGCTGAGCGTGCGCCGCAGCAGGGCGCCGCACCCGGCCGCCAGCCGCCGGTCCGCGAGGTCCCGTACGGGGCCGCCACCGGGGCCGGACGCCCCGGACGGCGGGACGTACTGGAAGAGCCAGTCGTCGTCCGCCGTCCAGGACATCCGCAGCCGCAACGGGCGGTACGGGTGGTCGCGGAACCCCGCAGTGACCGCCGCCGGCACCGGCGGCAGGCCGACCGGCGCGAAGCCGTGCTCGCGCAGTCCGTGCGCACCCGTCCGCACGGCTCAGCCCGCGGCGACGGGCGTGCGCTCGGCGCTCTCGACGGCCGGCCGGGCCTGGTCCAGCCGCTCGTCGAGGTGCCGGGCGGAGGAGTTGGCCCGCCACAGCGCGCCGCGGGCGATGCCCCGCCGCATGTAGGCGGTGTCGGCGCTCGGGATGACCACGTTGTGGAACCACCCGGCGGCGTGCTGCGAGTCGATGGTGATGTGCAGCCGGTGGTAGGTGATCCCGACCTCGGGCAGGCCCAGCCGCTCCCACGCCCGGACGACGTTGCGGAACCGGTCGGGGGCCAGCCACTCGGTCATGCCGAGGAAGCCGACCGCCTCCGGGTACAGGTGGCGGTAGCGGCACAGCAGCACGGCCAGGTTCCCCGAGTGCAGGTCGGTGGTGGTCATGGCCGCTTCGAGGTCCTCGGCGCGGACGTCGAACACCTCGTAGATCTTGTTGAAGAGGTGGGTGTGCACGGCCTGCGGATCGCCGTTGCCCATCTCGTCCCAGTAGTTCCCGGCGATCTCCAGCTTGCTGGCGCCGGCCGTGCCGATCTGCATCATCGCCAGGAAGTCGTCGAAGCGGCCGTCGATCAGCGACTCCTGGATGACGTACGTACGCAGGTCCTCGCGCCCCGCCTCGCGGTTGATGAAGTCGGTGTAGTACGGGTGCTTGAAGGCGCGGTGCTTGCGGACCAGGCCCTTGAGCCACGACAGGAACTGCTTGGGCTCGGCCGGCGCCGACTCCAGCAGCCCCGGCTCCAGATGGGCGTCCTCGGCGGCCAGGGTGGCGTTCTCCAGCATCCGGGTGACCTCGTGCAGCAGCACGGAGCCCTCGGCCGTCGGCCGGTCCGGTATCTGCATCACCGTCTGGTAGATGCGCGACAGCAGGAGCTGCTGGTGGTAGTGGGCGTCGTCGCGGTCGGGGCCGGTGACGGCGGCGGCGTTCATGTCGGCCACCGCCTCGACGATGCGCGCGCGTTCGCCCAGGAACTTGGCGTCGATCTCGTCGGCGTCCACGGTCAGCCAGGAAGAGACCTCCTCCACGAGCGCGGCGGCGTCGGTCCTGCGGATCGTGGGCACGGTGGGGTTGTCGCTGCTGGGCAACTGCGTCTCCATGTCTCTCGGGGTCGCTCGGGGAACGACGCCTGGTCGGGTCGCGCCGGAGGGGCGGAAGGAGGGGGTCGGGGAACGTGCGGTGACGTCGACGGGGCCGCGGGCGGAAGGGCTGGATACCGTCGCTCCGCGGGACCGGGGACGAGAAGGGCGCTCACCGGGCCCCGGCACCGCCGTCGGGCCCCGCATGCCAAAGACACGCGCACCCCTGGTATCGGATCGGGATGCGCGTGCCTGGGATGAGCACCTGCGGAGAGGGCAGGATTCGAACCTGCGTGGGCAGAGCCCGTCCGGCGAGTAACCCCACCGGACCCCATTCGGCCGCTTTGGGAACCTCTCCTCCGGTCTTTCTGTGCCATCAGCTTGGCACGCACCGGCTGACACGGTGCTGATGTGTATCTGAGAGGGAAATCGGGAAACCGGTCAGGGGCCCATCAGCGGTCACTGGGATAGTCGAAGGCGATCGAGCTTCTTCATCTGGTACCAGGGGAGTTCCCGTGAGCGCCGAAACCGCCAAGATTTCCGTATCGCGTCTGTACGCCGACGAGAACGGGGAGTCGCATTTCATCGACGAGACGCTGGAGGTGACGGCGGTGAATTTCGCGCCGCCCGCGCCCTCGCTCTTCGTCTCCGAGGGCGTGCCGGCCAAGCAGGCCGTCTACCTCTACATCCCGGCCGGGTGGTTCGGCGACTTCCACCCGGCGCCGCGCCGCCAGATCATGACGCTGGTCAGCGGCCGGATGGAGTGCGGTGTCAGTGACGGCACCTGGCGCACCTTCGTCCCCGGCAACACGCAGCTGGTCGAGGACACGCACGGCAAGGGCCACGCCACGAAGGCGCTGGAAGACTGCGTGATGATCGTCTCCCAGCTGGGCTGACGAAAAGGCCGAGGAGATGAAGAGAAGAAGGGGGCACGGGCCGTATGCGGCCCGTGCCCCCTTCTTCGCCGTTCCGCGTGCGGATCAGCCCTTGACGTAACCGAAGCTCTCGACGATCAGGCCGCCTTCCAGACGGGTCACGTTCACCCCGCGCACGAAGTCCTTCGGACCGGTGCCCCAGCGCAGCGTCCAGCGGCACACCGCGCGCTCGCCGGCCGTCCAGACCTCCTCCACCTCGAAGGTCATCTGGTCGTTGGCCGCGATCGCGGTCCAGAACTGAAGGCATTCGTCATAACCGACGTGCTTCGAGCCGTCGGGGGCGGGCCCGGAGTTCTCCAGCCGGCAGTTCTCGGCGAGGAGGTCTTTCAGCAGGCTCGCGTCGTGCTGCTGGAAAGCCTGGTTGAACTGGTCGATAACCTTGCGTGTCTGCTCGTCGGACATCGGGTCTCCTCATGTCTCATGGCTCGGCACGGGCGGCCCGCCGGTCGGACCGGGCCACAGGAGAAAGTAATACAGTCCAACAGCCCCTGGAGTCCACGCGGTTCGGGTAACCGGTTCTTCCGGCCAATTTCGTCAGTCGCACGTCAGTACCGGCCGCCTAGGTTAGTACTATGACCACAGCAGACAGTGCGCCTCTCGCATTGGCCTATCAGCAGGCCATGGAATATCTGGCGGGCCTCGCCGATCGGCCGGTGGCTGCCACTGCCGGCTCCGAACAATTGCTGAAAATGTTCGGTGGCCCGCTGCCCGCCGGGCCGGGGGAGGCGACCGACACCATCGAACTCCTCGGCCGGGCCGTCGCCGAGGGCGGCATTCCCACCGCGAACGGCCCCCGCTACTTCGGTTACGTCACCGGCGGCACCCTGCCCGTGGCCATCGCCACCGACTGGCTCGTCGCCGCCTGGGACCAGACCGCCAGCCTCTACAACCTCTCGCCGGCCGTCGCCGTCGCCGAGGACGTCGCCGCGCAGTGGGTCCTGGAACTGCTGGGCCTGCCCGCGCACGCCTCCGTCGGCTTCCCCACCGGCTGCACCATGGCCCACCTGACCTCCCTGGCCGCGGCCCGGCACAAGCTCCTCGCCGAGGCCGGCTGGGACGTCGAGGCCCGGGGCCTGGGCGGCGCGCCCGACGTGGCCATCGTCGCCGGCGCCCAGCACCACATGACCATCGACCTCGCCGCCCGCTACCTGGGCTTCGGCACCGACCGCATCCGCAACGTCCCCGTGGACGCCAAGGGCCGGATGATCCCGGCCGAACTGGAGGCCGTCCTCGCCGGGATCGACGGGCCGGTCATCGTGGCCGCGCAGATCGGCGACGTCAACTCCGGCGCCATCGACCCCGTCGGGGAGATCTGCGACATCGCCCACCGGTACGGGGCCTGGGTGCACGTCGACGGCGCGTTCGGCCTGTGGGCCGCGGCCAGCCCGAAACTGCGGCCCCTCGTCGCGGGCGTGGAACGGGCCGACTCCTGGGCGCTGGACGCCCACAAGTGGCTCAACGTGCCCTACGACTGCGGCATCGTCGTCATCGCCCACCCCGAGGCGCACCGGGCGGCCATGCTCAACGAGCGGGCCGGCTACCTGCCGCCGGGCACGGACGGGGAGCGCGACGCCATCGAGTGGGTCCCCGACTTCTCGCGGCGCGCGCGGAGCCTGCCGGTGTGGGCGGCCCTGCGGTCACTGGGGCGCTCCGGGGTCGCGGACCTCGTGGAACGGTGCTGCGCGCACACCCGCCGCTTCGGCGAGCACCTGGCCGGGGTGGAGGGGGTGGAGCTGCTCAACGACGTCGTCCTCAACCAGCTGATGGTGCGCTTCGGGGACGACGACCAGGTCACGCGGAACGTGATCGCCCGGATCCAGGCGAGCGGGGTGTGCTGGTTCGGCGGGACGCTGTGGGAGGGGCGGGCCGCGATGCGGATCTCCGTCGTGAACTGGCGTACGACCCGGGAGGACGTGGACCGCAGCGCGGCCGTCATCCGCGAAGCCCTGGCCGCGGAACTGGCGGCGCCGGCCTGACCCCTGCCCCCTGACCTCCGTGACCCCCCACCCGGGCCGGGCCCGTTCCCCACGGGCCCGGCCCGGTCGTGCGGCGGGGCTGGATTGCCCGGAGGGCAATTCCAGCCCCGCCGGCGTTTGAGGCGCGGGCGCGGAGCGCCGTGTGGTGAGCCGCGGC
>NZ_JBVJLO010000023.1:9885-108603 GCF_055584685.1 Streptomyces sp. NPDC102258 | reverse complement strand
GTGCTGGTTTCCGCCGCCCCCCCCCCGGGCGCCCGCGCCGGTGGGTCCCGGTGGTCCCCCGGGAACCGGGGGGGGGGGGGGGGGGTGGGCCCCCCCCCCGGGGGGGGCGCCCCAACGCCCATTCCCGTTCCCGTTTCCGTCCGCGGTCGCCGGAGCTGCCCGTGCTCCCGCACGGCGGTGTCCAGTGGTGGGAACCATTTGGATGAAGGGGTGTGCCGGGGGCACGGGGGAGTCAGCCGGGCTGGTCGTCGTGCCGCAGCAGGGAAACTGCTCACCTCCACGATCGGCGGCCGACCCGGTCCCGCACAACACCGACGGGTACTGGAACGGCCCTAGGCTCCGAGCGGGAGTGCGCCCTCCTTGTCAGCACCCGGGCCGCATGGTCGGCGCCACGCTGCGCGCCCTGACCACCCCGCCCAGCGCCCCGGTTCCCGACGGCCCCCACGTCTCAGCGGCCACGGCTCGCTCCGTCACCGCTCCCACCCGAGCAGCAGGCCATCGGGGCGCGGGCGGACCGCGTACCGGCGCGGGCGGCCGGTGGAGCTGACGGGCCGGGACCGGATCAGCACACCGGGGCCGGCCAGCTGTTCGCCTCCGAGCACACCGTGCAGGATCACCACAAGTCGGTGTTCACCGAGACCGCGACGAGCAACCGCAGAATGCTGCTGGCCCGCGCACCAGGAACGTGCAGCCTAGACCGCTACCCCGCCTGCTTGACGCAGGTCCGGTCCCTCGCCGGCAGCTTGCCGGTGGCCAGGTACCGGTTGACCTGGTCGTCCACGCACGCGTTGCCGTAGCGCCCGAAGAGGGCGTGCCGGTTGGCGCCCTCGAGGGTGACCAGCCTGGAGCTCGGCAGCTGCTTGTGCAGCTCGACGCTTCCCTTGTACGTCGTACGGGGATCACCGGTGGCGGCGACGATCAGGGCAGGGGCATCGCGCCGCACCCGGGTGGGCTCTTCGCGCGGCGCGTCCCAGAAGGCGCACGGGTTGATGTTGTTGGTCAGAGCCCCGAACAGCGGGTGCGCGACGCGGTTGCGCTCGATGTCCCGCCAGTAGAGCTCGGGATCGCGCGCGGCGGCCACGTCCCCGCAGATGACGGCGGACTGCGCGCCGGTGGGCTCGCCCTCACCGCGCAGCACGTACCGGAGCTCCGGGACGAGCATCGGCGGCACCGTCGTCGGCCGGCCCTCCGCGGCTTTGACCAGTACGGAAACCAGCTCGCCGAACGACGCCCGCGCCGGGGCACTGTCGTCCGCGATGCCCGAGAAGAGGAGGAGCGGCACCTGGCTGTCATCGATCCGGAAGGCATCGGCGCCGGCGCCGATGGTCAGCGGACCGCGCGCGGCCGCCGCGGCGGTGCGGTCGACGGCGGCGAGCACCTCGGCGCGGCTGCGGCCGAGACCGTAGGTGTCGTGGCGCTCCGCGGCCCAGGCGGCCCAGTCGGACAACGCCTTCTCGTTCTCGCGCTCGGTGCCCTTCAGCAGCCGGGGGCGGTAGTCGCTCGGGTTGATCGCCCCGTCCAGCACCATCCGGTCGTGCCGGCCGGGGAACATCTGCGTGTAGACCGTGCCCAGGTAGGTGCCGTACGAGTAGCCCAGGAACGAGATCTTCCGCTCGCCGAGCGTGCCGCGGATGACGTCCATGTCGCGGGCCGTGTTGCGGGTGGTGATGTGCGGGAGCGCCGCGGCGTCGGTGGCCCGGCACTTGTCGGCCAGGCTCTTCTGCAGGGCGACCTGGCGGTCGAAGCCCGCCCGGCCGGTGCCGGCCGACAGCCAGGTCATGCCGACGGGCAGGCCGCAGTCCAGCGCGGTGCTGCGCCCGATGAAACGCGGGTCGAAGCCGACGATGTCGTAGCGCGCGCCGACCTCCTTCATCGACGCCCGGGCCTGCGGCGGGGACTGGAGCGCGGGACCGCCCGGACCGCCGTTGTTGAGGAGGATCGCGCCGATGCGGTGGCGGGTGTCGGTGGCCTTGAGCCGGGAGACCGCCACGGTGATCGTGCGCCCCCGGGGGGCGGCGTAGTCCAGGGGCACGGTCACGTCGGCGCACTGCACGCCTGCCCGGTCCAGATCGCGGCCCGTGGTGTCGTCGGGGCCCTTGATGCAGCTGCCCCAGCCGAGGTGCTGGCGGTAGTACCGGTCCAGTCCGGCCCCGGAGCTGTCCTGGGCGGGGGCCTCGGCGGCCGTGGCCAGGACGGGGGAGGACGTGAGGCATGCGGCGAGGGTGAGGCCTACGGCCAAGGCGCGGCGTGCGGCGGGGCTGACAGTGGTCATGGGGGCTTCTTGAGCAGCGTCCGCTTCGTGTGATCGCATGATCCGAGGCTAGGAACCCGCCCTGGTACGGCACATCGCCCAAGGGCACGAGGACCCCGGCCCCGTCCACCCCCTGGTCCGGGACCTGCGGCCCGGCCCTGCCTCCTCCTCCGGAAGGAGACCGTCGGCCTTGGCACCTCCTACTCGGGGACGAATCGAGAAGCATGCGCGGTCGAGACCTGGACCCGGCAGCGTCGACGCGCTCCGCTGACGACTGGGCAACAGGGCAGCTTGTCCTTCTCCCCGCCAGGTCAAGCGAGTGCGGCGGCCGGCCCGCGGCCGGGGTGGCAGGTCACATGGGCGGCGCCTCGGACCTCAGCGCCGGGCCGGCGCCAGCATGCTCAGGCCGAACATCAGCACGCCCAGGGGGAGATGGACCGACGGGACGTGTGCGATGCCGAACACGGCCTGGACCGAGGCGAGCACCAGGAACCCCGCCGCGCACCCGACGGGCCGGGCCGAGCCGCCGCCGGGCTTCCGTGCCAGTACGGCCGCGAGCAGGTACAGAGCATCGACACCCCGTACATCACGCGGGCCCCGACATCGTGCAGCGTCGCTCCGTAGGATTCGGTCAGCAGCAGTCCGGCGGAGACCGCCTGGAGGAAGATGGTCAGGGTCTGCAGGGCGATCGCGATCCGCAGGAACGAGGAGCCGCGGTGTGCGGTCGCCGTCGCCGTCATCTGAGTGGCCATGTCACAGTCCCCATTTCCGCCCTCGGGCAGCAGGTCGACAAGGTCTCACCAGGCCGACGACACAGGGCTGCGAAAGGTAAGGCGGGGGGCACCGGAGGCATGGGACTGTCGGGGGCGGCACGGACGGGATAGCCGGCGAGCGCGGCCGACTGATCAACGTGGCCTACCGGATGCTCGGCTCGGTGACCGAGGCCGAGGACGCCGTGCAGGACGCCTACGCACGCTGGTACGGGCTGCCCCGGAGCCGGCAGGAGGAGATCCTTTTCCCCGGCGCCTGGCTGACGACGGTGACCGGCCGCATCTGTCTGGACCTGCTCGGCTCGGCGCGGGCCCGCCGGGAACGCTACGTCGGCGCGTGGCTGCCCGAGCCGCTGCCCGACCGCTCCGAGTGGGACCACGCTGGCGGCGGTACCGCCGGACCCGGCAGCCCCGCGGACCCCGCCCACCAGATCGTGCTGGGCGAGTCGGTGGCCATGGCCTTCCTCGTCGTCCTGGAGTCGATGACGCCGGCCGAGCGGGTCGTCGGAGCGGTGCTGCCGCGGAGTCGATCTCCGTTTCGGGATCGGCGGTGTTCTGCGCGGTGCACCAGCGGCGTGCTGGTGGGCCCGGCACGAGGCGGAGTCGACGCTCACCATGCTCCAGTCGATGCGCCCCTGGGAGTCGGCCTTGGCCTGGACGGCCCGGAAGATCTTTCCCAGGTGCCGTCCGCCGACCACCGGCGATGTCTCTCCAAGTCACGCGAGCTCCTCACGGCGGCTGTGGCCGCCGTGAGGGTCGTCCCAGTCCCGGCATTGGGGGGTTTTCCCCATCGTGGGCGGGGCTGTGGCTGCATAAATTCGCAGTGACTGATCACCGATCCAACTCGCTCCATACGGGGGAACTTCATGCGACGCCTACAGACGCGCCTCCTTGCAGCAGGGGCTCTGGCTGCTCTCACCGTCGGCGGGCTCTCCGCGTGCTCGGCCCTCGGCCAGAAGACCTTCGAGGACGACGCCAAGATGCCCCAGAAAATCACCTCGATCCGTCTCGACAGCGGGAACGGCGGGGTGAAGGTGGACGCCTCGACGGACACCTCAACGACCTCCGTGCACCGCAAGGTCAACTATCGTGGCGCCAAGCCGACTGGCACGTCCTTCAGCGTCGAGAACGGCGTCCTGACGCTCTCCGGCTGCGGCAAGAACTGCGGGGTCGACTACGTCGTCAAGGTGCCCGCCGGTCTTCCGGTGACGGGAGGCACGTCCGACGGCAGCCTCACACTGACCGATGTCGGCACGGTCGACGTGCACACAAGCAACGGCAAGATCGTAGTGAACAGCCCGACGGGCCCGGTGAAGCTGCGCACGTCCAACGGTGACGTCAACGTCAAGGACGCCAAGGGCGGCGACATCGACACGCAGACGTCGAACGGCGAGGTGACGATCCGGACGGCCACCCCACAGAACATCAAGGCCCGCACGACCAGCGGCAGCCTCACGATCACGGCCCCGCCCGCCAAGTACCAGATCTCGGCGAACGACTCCCACGGCGACAAGAAGGTGGCGTTCAAGAACGACCCGTCGGGCGAGTACCACTTGGATCTGTCCACAACCAATGGTGACCTGACCGTGGAGTCGGCAGGCTCATGACCTTCTTCAGAGCGGCCACTGATCAGGCAGCTTGGAGGTTCCCGCGGTGTACGGGATGAAGGGCGACGCCACCCACGAGGCCGACGTGACGCTGACCGCCGAGGGCAGCAAGCAGAACGTGACGGTAGCCCCGAACGAGTGGAAGGGCGGGGGAGAAGCAGCCGACCCCGAGCGCCGCGATCACGTCCTCGTCGAGATCACCGTCTCCTCCTAGCCCTGCGCCGACGGCCGGTGGGGAGATCCCGCCGGACCGCCGCATTCGACCACCTTTCCGTCCGCCGTGTCGCGCGGCCGGAACATCCTGACTCGATTTTCGGAGAACGTCAGTCGAACGTACGTAGAGGCAGAGCATGGATCGGCAGCGCCGCCGACGTCGCAGCAGTGGCCGGAGACCTGCTGGCGTCGCCTGCGCATGCCCTCCAGAGAACCCCGACCGACGCGGCCGCCCACTCCCACACCGCCAGCATCGTCATCGGCAACGCCGAACGCGCCTGCACGGGCACCCTCGTCGCCCCCCCAGTGGGTCCTGTCCGCCGCGAGCTGTTTCGCCGACGCGACCGGAGCCGTTCAGGCCGGCGCTCCCAAGACCGCCACCACGGTCACCGTCGGCAGGACGGTCAGTCCACGCGAGTCAGTCCGATGGTCGGCGCCGGCGCGGTGTGATGAGCATGCCGTCGATCCTGCCAGCGCGGCCCCCGGGTATGCCGCCGGATTCCCGGCGTCGCTGCCCTCCAACCGCATGGCGGCCCGCCGGTGCACCATGCGGCAGCCGCCTCCGCCGGCACCGCCCAAGCCGGGCCTGGCTCTGTCCACCCGGCACGGACATCGTGACGGGCGCGGGGCCAGCACTGCCCGGGGCGGGAATGGCGGTCCTTCGGACCGCACCACTCCGCCCGCGCTCCGGAATTCCCGGAGAAGTGACGCCCCCGGCGGGGCCGTCGAGGGCGGCAGGCCGCATACTCGGTGATCGTCGTCGTGGGTACGTGGCCGCGACGACGGTCACGCCCGGCGCTCCGGGCCGGAAGGTTGATGGGGGACATGAAGGACACGAACGAACTGGCCGTGCCGGAGGCTGTGGACAGCCCCGCTCTGCGACCGCAGCCCAGCGGAGGGCTGGCGCAGTGGCTGCTGCGACACCGGGTGCAGCCGGTCGGGCCGGCGGCCGGTGAAGGGCACTCCGAACCCCACGCCTGGTGGAAGGTGATGTGCCTGACCGGCGTCGACTACTTCTCCAGCCTCGCCTACGTACCGGCGATCGCCGCGCTCGCCGCCGGCGCCGTCTCCCCGCTGGCCACGCTGGTCATCGTCGCGCTGACCCTCCTCGGCATGCTGCCGATGTACCGGCGCGTGACGCGCGAAAGCCCGCACGGCGCCGGCTCGGTGGCGATGCTGGAAGATCTGCTGCCCTTTTGGCGGGGCAAGTTGTTCGTCCTCGTCCTGCTGGGCTTCGTCGCGACCTCTTGGATCATCACCATCACCTTGTCGGCGGCGGACGCCTCCGTGCACGTCGTCGAGAACCCGTTCTTCCCGCAAGCCCTGCACGGCCACGAAGTGGCCATCACGGTCGCGATGCTGCTGCTCCTCGGCGGGGTGTTCCTGCTCGGGTTCAGCGAGGCGGTCAGCGTGGCCATCCCCTTGGTCGCCGTCTTCCTGCTGCTGAACGCGGTGACCATCGGCGTCGGAGTGTTCGACGTGTTCACCACCCCCGGCGCCTGGTCCGCGTGGACGGACGCCCTCGCCGAAGGCGGAGGCGGCCTCGGCGACCTCGCGGGCCCGGCACTGCTGGCGTTCCCCCTCCTCGTCCTCGGCCTGTCCGGGTTCGAGACCGGGGTGAGCATGATGCCGCTCGTCGCCGCCGAGGGCGACGACCCCGAAGAGCGCCTGCAGTCCCGGATCCGCAACACCCGCAAACTCCTGACCACCGCCGCGCTCGTGATGAGCGTCTACCTGCTGGCCGCGAGTTTCGTCACCACGGTCCTCATCCCGCACAAGGAGTTCGAAGCCGGCGGCGCGGCGAACGGCCGTGCGCTGGCCTGGCTGGCCCACGAACACGTCGGGGAAGCCTTCGGCACCGTCTACGACATCAGCACCATCCTCATCCTCTGGTTCGCGGGCGCCTCCGCCATGGCGGGCCTGATCAACATCGTGCCCCGCTACCTGCCCGACTACGGCATGGCCCCCGAATGGGGGCGGGCGGTACGGCCCGTCGTACTCGTCTACACCGCCCTGTGCGTGGGCATCACCATCGGCTTCGACGCCGACGTCAACGCCCAGGCCGGCGCCTACGCCACCGGGATCCTCGCCATGATGGTCTCCGGAGCCTTCGCCGTCACCGTCTCCGCCCTGCGCCGCCGCCAGCGCGCCACGACCGCCGGGTTCGCGGTACTCACCGCCGTCCTGCTCTACGCGCTGATCGCCAACATCGTCGACAAGCCCGACGGCATCACCATCTCGGGGATGTTCATCGCCGGCATCATCGTCGTATCCCTGATCTCGCGCGTCTCGCGCACCACCGAACTGCGGGCCGACCGGATCGTCTTCGACGAGGCAGCGCGCCGGTTCGTCACCGATACCCTCGCCCACGACAACTCCATCAACATCATCGCCAACCGCCGCGAGACGGGGGACCGGGCCGAGTACGCCGGCAAGGAACTCGAACAGCGCGGCTCCAACCCCGTCCCCGGACCGGCCGACGTCATCTTCTTGGAGATCGATGTCGTGGACCCCTCCGATTTCAGCGAGACCCTCACCGTGCGCGGCGTCGAGGTCGACGGCTACCGGATCCTGCGCGCCGAGGCGCCGGCCGCGCCGAACGCGATCGCCGCGGTCCTCCTCGCCCTGCGCGACACCACGGGAGTCAGGCCGCACTGCTACTTCGCCTGGGCTGAGGGCAGCCCACTGCGGCACATGTTCCGCTACTTCCTGCTCGGCCGGGGCGACACCGCACCCGTCACCCGCGAGATCATCCGCAAGCACGAGCCGGACCCGGACCGGCGCCCGGGCATCCACGTCGGCGACTGAGGAGTCGGCCGAGTCTGCCCGGGGCGCTTGCGGAGGCCGCCGCAGGGGCGTGTCGCCGCCGCCACCGGGCTCTCCCTGATCGCCGCCCGTTCCCGGTGGTCTACGACGCCGTCAAGTTCCTCGGCGCGGCCTACCTCGGCTACCTCGGGGTCAGGGCCGTCCTGGCCGCCCGGCGGTCCGCCCGCGAGCGGACCGCCGGGCGGCAGGAGGACGCCGCCCCCGCGCCCGAGGACCCGGCGCAGCCCGGTCCCGCCCGGGGCCGCCGACGGGCCGGCTTCAGCCAGGGCTTCTTCACCAACGTGCTCAATCCCAAGGCGGCCCTGTTCTTCATCAGCATCCTGCCGCAGTTCGTCCACGGCGGCGGATCCATGACCCGTCAGATCTTCTACCTCGGAACCGGCTGGCTCTTCATCGCCATCGGCTTTTTCGGCCAGTTGGTCCTGGGTATTTTTCGGTCGTGCGAGGGCCCCCATATGGGCGACAAAGCGGACATACCGTGAATCCTTTCACCGCGGACGGGACAGTTCAAGCCGAAGATCGCCTTGCGGTGTGTCGCATATCGCTCGCAGCCTCAATGTTTCTGTTGCATGGGCCATGCGTCGCGGTTAGCTTCATGGTAGCCCGGCAAACATTGCTGGTTTACAAGAGGAGTTAGAGATGAAGCTCGTAAAGGCTGCTCCGAAGGCCAAGAAGGTCGTCTTCTCTGTCATGTACAACGCCTCCTGATTCACCCAGCGCGCAAGTTGATTCCGGCGGGGGTGCCTGGCACCCCCGCCGGTGTGATTAATGAAGGCGTACGGGAGAAATCGATGCGAAAATTCGTGGTAGCGGCCGACCGGCACACCGTCGGTTTCGGTCCCGTCAAGGCTTTGATCGGGCAGGCCGACAAGAGCGGGTGGCCGCGCGAGGCGCTCATCGGGTTGAAGCTCATCGCGCCGGATTCCCCCGAGTGTGAATCCGTGCAGACCGAGAGCAGCCTGACCGACGCGGCGCAGGCCCACGACCGCATCCGCTTCTTCCTCAAGGGGCGTCTCCTTCGGAACTTCCGCGACGTGGCCCGCGCCTTCCTTGACGGGGCCGGCCCGTGCACCGTCGAGGTGACCTCGGCCGAGATCCTCGACGAGGGGAGCCGCGCGTTCTTCGAGGCCCTCGCGGGAATGCCGCGCGGCGAGGTCACGGTGACCATGGCGCCGGGGTCGTCCGGCACCGGGGCCGTGGTGCACACGCTCTCCGATGCCGAGCGGCGGATCGACGACACCGTCCGTCGAGCCGCGCCCTCCGCCGGTGACCTTGACTTCCTGTACGAGCAGGCAATCCGCTACCTCAGCGTCGGCGACAGCTGGACCGCCGTCCGCATCCTCGAAGCCCTCCTTCCCCACCGCGCGAACCCCGCCGTCTGGGGCCGCCTCGGGCTCGGCCACGCCATGCTCGGCCACAGCCTGCAGGCCGAGTTCTGTTACCTGCGCTGGCGCGAGGACCCGGACCCGGTGAGCTCGGCGGGGGCCTGCTACGCACTCTCCATGCTCTACGCCCGCCACCACCCGGCGTACCTCCGCTCCCTCGACCGCACGGCCCGGTTCCTGGAAGAGGGATACGCCGTACTGGAGGAGGCGGACGAAGCCACCGAAGACCTCGAATTCCACAAGGTGTTCAACCGGAACGGTTACGCCCTCGTCGAGTTCCGCCGCGGCCGGGTGGACGAGGCGGTGGCTCACCTGACCGACGGCATCGAAAAACTGCGCAACGGTTCAGCGAAGAACCACATGCACCAGACGGTGCTCATCTACAACCTGGCCCAGTGCTACAGGAGAATCGGCGACAACGCAGCGGCCATAGAGACGTACCGGCAGCTCATCGAGCTTGATGGAAAGATGCCCGAGTATCACATGGAACTCGCCCATTGCCATATGGATGCCGGGAATGCGGAAGAGGCTTTGCAATGTCTTCTCACGGCACGGGAACTCGGCCCTTCCATCCCCGAGGTGCATTCGCTGTTGGGATACATGTATTTGCAGTCGGGTGACGTCGAGAACGCGGAGGTCTCCTACCGGACGGCATACGAGTACGACGGTCGTGACTTCGACGCCGTCTACGACTACGCCTACGTCCTGGCCGAGACGGACCGCCCCCAGGAGGCGCTGACCGTGGTCGAAGGCCGAGGCCTGGAAGGTCTCGACGCGGAGCAACAGGCCAGGCTGCTCACGCTGGCGGCGGAGCAGCACGCCGGGCTCGGCGACCTGCCGGCTGCCCGCGCCGCCCTGGAACGGGTGCTGCTCCTCACCCCGGAGGATCCCGACGCCCGCGCCAACCTCGACCAGGTACTCAAGGCCTGCGCGTGACCGCTGCCCCGCTCACAGCCTCCGCTCCCGCTCGGGTTCCCGGCACCCGCCGGGTCGCGGCGTTCACGCTGTTGTTCTTCACCGGCATGTGGCTGTCGAAGACCGTCCACCCCCTGTACTTCGAACGCCACGGTCACCTCGTGGCGTTCGGCCTCTCGTACACCGCGATGGCGGTCGCCGGGACCATGTCGGTATTCGTGGGCCGGCTGGCCGATCGCTGGGGTCCCCGGCCGGTGATGGCGCTCGGTTCGGTCCTGTACTCCGGCGGCATGGCGCTGCGCGTCTTCCACGACGCTCCCGCGCTCGCCGTCGTCTCCGGCGTGGTGGGAGGCCTGGGCGCTTCCTCGGTCTTCATCGCCCTGCGCACCTGGACCCTCCTCAACGCGGACGAGTCCCAGCGCCCCGCCGTCATCTCGCGCAGGGAGTTCATGAACCAGGCCGGAATGGCGCTCGGCACCGGCTCCGCGGGCGCTCTCGTCACCGTGATCGGCTCCGGGGACCGCGGGTACGTCGGTGTCCTCCTCCTCGCGGCCGGTTTCGTCCTGGTGACCCTGGCGTTCATCCCGCCCAGCAAGCCGCACGTGCACGCGGGCGCCGCAAAGGACTCCCCGGACCGCCCCAGACTGCGGGACGTGGTCACCCGGCACCGAGGCCTGGCCCTCGGGGTCGCCGGGCTCGGCCTCCTCATGGGCTTCTACGTCAGCCTGCTCAGCCCGTACCTGCCACTCCTCCTCAGAGCCAGGGGCGTGCCCCTGGCCTGGGTCGGCGTCGTCCTCGCCGTCGCGAGCACCGTGCGCCTGGCCGCCGCCTCCCTCGCCGGCCGCCACCTGCGCGAACGCTCGCCCCTGGCCGTGTTCCTGATCTCGGAGGCGTGCTGCGCGCTGACCACCCTGGTCCTGGCGGTAGCCACCGGGCCGTGGATCGCGGCGGTGGCCCTGGCCCTGCGCGGAGCCTTCCTGCTCGGTGCGACGGTCTCCCAGGAGCTGCTCCAGCTGGGTGCCTTCCCCACCACGCTCGCGGGCGTCTTCTTCGGCCTGACACAGAGCGCCTTCCTGGCCGGCGACTCCCTCGGCGGCGCGCTGGGCGGCCTGCTGTACCACCGACTCGGCAGCTCGACCACCGTGCTCATCGCGACCGCCCTCACCGCCGCCAACGCCGTCCTCGTCCCCCTCTTCTACCGGCGCGTCCGCACCTCCTCGGTGGCCGACCTGCGGAAGGAAACCGAGAGTGTCGCTTCCTGAACGGTTCTTCGAGGAACGCCGCAAACACCTCCTGGGCTGGGAGGACGGACCCGTTCTCGCGCACGTGGAAAACGACGGGAGGCTGCGGGTCGCCTTCCCGCCCCGCAACGGCGAACCCCGCGCGCCCCGGGACGTCGAGGTGAGCGGCGACGCCCTCCTCCACTCGCCGGCGACCGACTCCTTCGTGTCCTTCGCCCTCGACGGCGACCGCCTCGAAGTGACCCGGCACACGCTTGACGGCACGCTCCACGTCTGGAGCACCGGTCTGCCGTCGGCCCCCCGGAGCCGGTGGACGCTCCACGACGTCATCGAGACGGGATCCGGCGCGTACGGCACCGGTTACGTGCTGACCGTAGCGGACGCGGACGGTGAGGACGACGGGAGTGATGAGGGCGCGACCGTTCTGTTCCGGGTAGCCGAAGGTGCCGAAACGGTCGTCCACCGTCCCCGCGCCGCCGGGCGGGTGGTGCAATGGGACGAGGACGATGCCGTCGTCGTCCTCCAGGAGGACCGCGGCCCCCTCCGGCCCCTGCTGCACGCGGAACCGCTGGGCAACCGTCCGGCCCCGCCCGTGTCAGCCGTTGAGGGTCGGTGGCTTGATGGCCGCGCCGGCCGGGCCCTCGTCCTCACCGACGCGCCGGACGCGCCCCGGCTCGGCCTGTGGAGCTTGAGCGACGCGACCTTCCGGCATCTCGACTTCGGCCCCGGGCCGGTCGACGACGGCCGCTTCACCGGCGACGGCGCCTCCTCCGCGCTGATCGTCAGCACGTACCAGGGCATCGACCGCCTCGATCTTCTCCACCTCGACTCCGGTGACGCGCACCCCCTGGAGACGCCCGGTGCCGGACGGCTCCTCCTCAGAGTGGCGTCGCCCCGCGGCACGGGCCTGTACGGCTTCTCAACCGCCGCAGGCACCTCGTTCTGGTGGATCGACCCCGACGCGACCGTGCGGACCGCGCCCGGAGCCGTCCCGCCCGATCCCGCGCTGCCCCGGCCCGACCACACGTACTTCGCGGACACCCCCGCTCTGGTCCACCGGCCGCCAGGCCAGGCGACCGCAGCCGTGATCGCCCTGCACGGCGGCCCGGAGTCCCAGGAACGCGACGAGCTGCGCTGGGACGGCCTCTACCGGGAGCTCCTGCACCGCGGCGTGCTCGTCGTCGGCCTCGACTACACGGGGTCCAGTGGCTACGGCCGCGCATTCCTGCGCAGGCCGTGGAAGGACTGGGAGTCCTCGTTCCAGCGGGACCTCGATGCCTGTCTCGCCGGCCTCCGGGACATGGGGGTCGCTCCCGGCCGCACGGCCCTCCTCGGAGGGAGCTTCGGCGGGTCCCTGGCGTTGCTCGGCTGCCGCCTCGTGAAGGACCTCGCGGGGGCCGTCGCGAGCGCGCCGCTCAGCGACGTCCGGAGGCAGGCCGCCCGCGCCGCCGCCGAGGACGAGCGGTACGCGGAGTGGTTCGCCTTGCGCTACGACGTCACGTCGCCGCTACCGCACGAGCGGGTCTTCGACCCCGAGCATCTGGCCGCGACCGGCCAGGAGCAGCGCGTCGTGGTCGTCCACGGGAGGAACGACCCTGTGACGAGCTTCGAGGACAGTGGCACCGTCGTGGCCCGCGCGCTGGAACGCGGCCTGCCCTGGACCCTGGTGTCGGACGAGTCGGGGCATGTCCCCGAGGACGCGGACGAGGCCCGTTTCCGCTACGAGCGGGTGCGGGACGCCCTCGTCGCCGTACTGGACATACCCGGGTCCGAGCGGTAGCCGAGCAGGAGGGCGGGATGCCGTGACCCAGCGGGGTACCCGGGTGAGCGGAAGAGCTGAGCCGAAGCCCTGGCGGACCCTCCGCCGAGCATGCTGCCGCACCCGCCGCATCAGCCGAGCGGTCCACATGGAAACGCCCCAGCGCGTCACGGCTCAAGGGGGCGGCTTAGAGCGAGCCCCCCGCGACGACTCCGGAAGCCTTCACTAGGCTGCATCACCATGACCGGCGATTTCGGCTTCACCTGTTCGTGCCTGATTTCAGTTTGCGGCGAGCAGGTATGTCTGCCGGGCCTGGACCAGGTCGCGCCAGGCGGAGTGGACGTCGTGGTCGCTCGTGATCCAGCGGGTGTTCGAGGGCTGCGTGAGGCAGGCCGGCCATGAAGTAGGCGATGTCGGTGAAGTAGGCGAAGTCGCCGGTGGCGGTAAGCGCGCGCAGCCGGCCGATGGTGGCGGCCAGGTCCTGGCCCTCGCCGCGGACGGCGTGGTGAAAGGCGAGGACGAGCTCCACGAACCGGTGGAGGAAAGGAAGCCCCGCAGCCTCGATCTCGGCGTTCAGGCTCTGGGCACGGGCGGTGACGCCGCTGGTTCCGGCGTTTGGCTCGTTGACGCGCCTGGTCACATGGCTGCCGGATCGCGGACCTGTCTGCGTGCCGATGCCGTTACGCCCGCAGGGGTGGTTCAGAGCCAGCCCTGCTGGGCGGCTTTGAGGCCGGCTTCGAAGCGGCTCGTGGCATGGAGGCGTTCCATGAGGGCGGACATCTGGCGTCTGACGGTACGCAAGGACACCCCGAGGCGTTTGCCGGCTGCCTCGTCGGTCATCCCCGAAGCCAGGAGTTTCAGCAGTTCGAGTTCGGTCGCGCTGGGGCGGCTGTCGCTGGGGCGGGTGCGGTCGGCGCCGAGAGGTACGGCGGCGTCCCACGTCTGCTCGAACAGGGTGGTGAGGAAGGCTACGATTCCCGGCGCACTGGTGCACAGAGCGCCCAGCCGGGAATTGTCAGGGTCGATGGGAACGACCGCCACGGTGCGGTCGAACACCAGGAGGCGTGGCGGAAGGAGCGGGCTGGTGCGCACCTGGCCGCCCTGCTCGGTCAGCCACCGGGCGTAGGCCAGCGTCGTCGGATCGTTGCGGGCGCTGTCCTGGTACACCGAGCGCATCTCGATGCCACGGGCCAGCGCCCGTTGGTCCAGCGGCCGGGAAGCCTCCAGGCTTGCCTCGGACAGTGCGCCGCCCGGCAGGATCGCCAGGCATTCCCGGACCAGTCCATGGGCGAGTTGCTCAAGTCGGCTCTGGATGGCGTCCATCCCGACGAGCCGTTCCGCGCCGTCGACCTCGGTGTTCGGGGAGAGCTCCGCGAATTCGGAGACCACCTGTGCCGCGGCCGCCTTGCTGCGGGCCAACTCCTGCTGCTGCCGGGCCAGCTCCTCCTCCTGCCGGCGCAACAGCAACTCCAGGCCCAGTTCGGGTCTCACCGCTCGCAGCGCGCCCGGACTGTCCCGTGACGGTCTGAGCAGGTCGAGGTCGACGAGCCTGTCCAGGCCCTCCCGGACCTGCGCCTGGGTGAGGCCGAGGCGGGCACTCAGCTCGGCGACCCCTCCCGAGGGGTCGGCCAGCATTCCCCGGTACACGGCTTCCACGTCGGCTCCGAGACCCAGTGTTTGCAGCATGTCCCAGCCCCCCAGCTGAACTTCGGCCGCCCCCCGCGAGCGCCGCCTCCGTGATCGTAGGGGAAGTCTGGCACCAAGGTGCCAGACCTTTTGGTGCCAGACCGAACCTCTTTTTCACAGTCCGCGAGGGCAGCAACATGGTGTCACCGGGACGGCGGGGACGAAGATCCCCGACTCAGGCCAGAGCCGCAAGGACGCTCCGGAACAGCGCGCAGCACACCGCACGAACGAATCGCCCGTCCGGCTTCAGACCTTGGGGGAATCCATGTCCCGCACCGCCCGCACCGCCCGCTTCGCCGCTGTCGCCGCCGCCTTTGCCGCCCTCTGCGCCGGGGCCGTCACCACCCTCTCGGTGACCGCTTCCGCCGAAGGCCACCACATCAGTGCCTCCGCCGATGACAGCATCAACTGGGACACGGCACCCACGTCCGCCACGGACAGCATCAACTGGGACTAGAGGGGATGCGTGTGATCCGGGCTTCCCTCTCCGGACATTGTCATGATCCTGACGAGAAGAGGGTGCTCGCGCTCGTCACCGATCTGATCTGGGCCCACACTTCCACAGCGCACGGACTCGAGCACTTGCGGACCAAGACCGCCGACGACGGCGTGGATGTCTACCTCTTTCTGCGGGCCCCCTCGGAAGCCGAAGCCCTCCATCAGGCCCACGCCATCCTCGACCGTGCCCGTTCCCCTCTGCGGGAGCACGGATTCAGCACCCCCGGGCCGCACCACTGACGGCGGCGTGACGATCCCGCCACCGACCGGTGCCTCCCCGCCCCGCGCATGTTCCCAAGGAGAACGCAGTGTCCCGTACCCTCCGTCAGGCTGCCCGTAAGAGCGCGGTGGCCGCCCTCTCCAGTGTCATCGGTGCCGGACTGCTCACCGCCGCGGCCGTCGCCACCGCCCCGGCCGCACAAGCCGCGACGACCTGCACCGGAACCGCCTCGATCTACGGCATCCTGCCCGACGGCCGCCTGACCTTCAGCACCATCACCCCGGCCACGGGCGAGTTGAAGAAGGTGCTCGTCGGAGCAGACCTGGGATTCGAGCCCAGAGCGATGGCCACCCTCAACTTCAACACCGTCCTCGTCACCTCGACCACCGGCGCGCTCTACCGCCTCGACGTCCTCACCAACAACACGTCGCTCGTCCTGGAGCGCCCGCCCGTCAAGATCTTCGAGAGCGGCTGGACCCACGACAAGCTCGCCTACGACGGGCACGGCCACCTGTACGGCACGGCGGGCGGCGTCCTCCTCCAGTACCTGGTCTCGCAGCCCAAGCCGACCGGCTCGGCGCACATCGGCCAGCGCAAGGAGATCGGCAGCGGCTTCGTCCTGAAGACCCTCACTGCCGCCGGCGATGACCGGCTGCTCGCCACCACCTCGACCGGTGCGCTCTTCTCCTACAAGATCAGCGACGACGGCACCTGGGACCGCGACGACCTCAAGACCTCCGGCTGGTCCGGCTTCGACCATGTCGTATCCCCCGGTGGCGGCCTCTACTACGGCCGGATCGAAACCACGGGCGCCATGTACTGGTACAAGGACGCCAACCCGGCCGACGGCACCGGCACCGACATCGCGTACCACAACGACACGCCCGTCAACACCGGAGGCTGGACGCAGGAGCTGCTCTCCGCCCAGCCGGAGACATTCAGCTGCACCACCGCCGCGGACCCGCTCGACGGTACGGACATACCCGCGGTGAAGGCGGCCGGCCGCGACCTGATGAACAAGCACGACGACGGCGCCTGGAACAACTCCACCCAGTGGAACTGCCTGGAGCAGCTCTGGGACAAGGAGAGCGGCTGGCGCTACTGGGCCGACAACCCGAACTCCACGGCATACGGCATCCCCCAGGCCCTGCCCGGTTCCAAGATGGACGCCTTCGGTGACGACTGGCGTACCAACCCCCTCACTCAGATCAAGTGGGGCCTGTCCTACATCGACGGCCGGTACAACACCCCGTGCGGCGCCTGGAACCACTTCCTGAACAACAACTGGTACTGAGCCGCCCGCCTCCTCCCGGCACACGCTCACAGCGCCCCCTCTTCCTTCCCCTTCACGCTTCCGGCCCGACGCGCGTACGTCAGGGCTGCCCCGAATCCGGAGAGACACCCATGTTCTCGTCGTCCCGCAAGCTCCGCCTGGCCGCCAGCACCCTCGCCGTCGCTGCCACCACCCTCGGCATGGTCACCCTCAGCTCGGCGCCGGCGCAGGCCGCCGCGATCTGCGGCGGCGACGTGTCGATCTACGGCACTCTCCCCGACGGACGCCTCACCTACACGGCGATATCCCCCGACAACGGCGACCGGGTCAAGACCCTGATCGGCGCGAACCTGGGGTTCACGCCCAAGGCGATGGCCACCCTCAACTTCAACACGGTCCTCGTGACGTCGACGGCCGGGGACCTGTACCGCGTCGACATCCAGACCAACGACAACGCCTTGACCCTGGCCGGGATCACCAAGATCTGGGACGGCGGCTGGACCTTCGACAAGATGACCTACGACGGCGCCGGTCACCTCTACGGGACGGTCGCCGGCCAGCTCCACCGGTACAACGTGTCCCAGGCCAAGCCCAGCGGCCCCGCCCACATCGCCAAGCACGCGGTGATCGACGACGGCTTCGTCCTCAAGACCCTCGCCGCCGCCGGCGACGACGTCCTCATCGCCAGCACGGCCGACGGCAGGCTGCTCTCCTACCAGATCAACGGCGTGGGCGACTGGGAGAGTTCGGAGCTCAAGAGCGACGGCTGGTCGGCGGTCGACAACCTGGTCTCGCCCGGCGGCGGCCTCTACTACGGCCGTACCAACGGAGGGATGTACTGGTACCACGACGCCGACCCCACCGACGGCAAGGGCGGCGACATCGCCTACCACCCCAGCGACCCGGTCGACGCGAGCGGCTGGACCCAGACCCTGCTCTCCGCCTTCGCCAACGACTGCACCTACCAGCCGCCGGCGCCCCCGGCGCCCAACCCCTCGACCAAGGGCGGCCAGATCGCCCGCAGCGAGATCATGAGCCGCGCCGTGAACTGGCTGAACCGTGACATCTCCTACAACCAGGGCGCCTACGCCTCCGACCCCGACGGCGACCACACCTACCGCACCGACTGCTCCGGCTTCGTCTCCATGGCCTGGCACGCCGCCAGCAGCTACACGACCCACAGCCTGCCGAGCGCCGGCACCGCCATCTCCAAGTCCGACCTCCAGCCCGGCGACGCGCTGAACACCCAGGACGGGCACGTGGTGCTCTTCGAGAAGTGGGTCGACAAGGCGGCCGGCAAGTTCTCCTACATCCACGAGGCCAACACCACCGACGACATGATGCGAGGCCAGGACTACCTCAACGGCGGCACCGACGGGCGCATCGCCGGTCACGCCGCCTCGGGCTACGTCGCCCTGCGCTACGACAACGTCGTCAACGGATAGGAGGTCTCGGACGATGCCCGTCCCGTACCCCCCCGGTTCTCAGACGCCCGCGTGCCCGAGCCCATCGCCCACAGCGAACTCGCTGCCATGACCCGCCGCTTCGAAGAGGTCTCGGAGAAGCATGACCGCGAGTTCGGGATCATCAAGTCCGACCTCACCGCGGTACGCCTCCAGATCGGCAACCTGGACCAGAAGGTCGAGGCGCTCGACAAGAAGATCGACCGGAACCAGGCCCAGATCATCGAGCTGCTCACCCAGCTCGTGCGACAGCACCCAGACGCCGGCTGATTTCCCCGGGCCGGTGCCCGGCCGTACATGACGACAGCCCCGACCTGCGGTCTCCGGTCGGGGCTGTGGTGTGTCCGGAGTCAGTTTCCGGCGAGGAGATGTTCCTGTCGGCCCCGGACCACGTCGCGCCAGGCGGAGCGGACGTCGGCTTCGTTCACGGTCCAGCGGGTAGTCGACGGCTCCGAGAGCGGCAGGCCGGCCATGAAGTGGGCGATGTCGGTGAAGTGGGCGAAGTCGCCGGTGGCGGTGAGCGCGCGCAGTCGGTCGACGGTGGCGGCCCGGTCCTGGTCTTCGCCGCGGACGGCGTGGTGGAAGGCGAGGGCGAGCTCCACGAACCGGTGGAGGAAAGGGGGAGCCCTGCGGCCGCGGCTTCGATATCGGTCCGCAGGCCGGGCTGAGCGGGACCGCCGCCCCCGGCGAGGGGAGAGCGGGACACGGAAATCGGCGAGGAGTTCCGACCTCCTCGCCCCCTTCACCGTACCGCGCGCCGGGGGGCTTGCGGCAAGGCCCCCTCCGTACCGCAGAATCGGCGGCCCGGGGCCCGGACCGACAGCGGATCCGAGGCCTGGACCTGCGGAAACGAGGAGTCACGCCATGCGTGTGCTGTTGTCTGCCTGGGGCTCGCGCGGGGACGTGGAGCCGCTGGCCGCCCTGGCGGTAGCGCTGCGGGAACAAGGCGCCGAGGCGGTCGTCTGCGCCCCGCCGGACGAGGAGTTCGCGGCCCTGCTGGCGCGGGTCGGCGTACCGCTGGTGCCGCTCGGCCCGTCCGTGCGCTCGGTGGTCTCCGGCCCCAAGCCGCCGACGGCGAAGGACGCCTTCCGGCTCGCCCCCGAACTGGTCGCCGCGCGCTTCGAGACGCTCACGGCGGCGGCCGAGGGGTGCGACGTGCTGCTGGCGACCGGCCTGATGCCGGCGGGCGCACGGGACGTGGCCGAGCAGCTGGGCATCGGCTACGTGTACGCCTGCTTCCACACCAGCGGGCTGCCCTCGCGGGAGTTCCTCCCCGCCGCCCGGCCGGGCCATGCGTCCGCGGGGGACGAGAGCGGCCACCGCGCGCTGTGGGAGGAGGACGCCCGGCGGGTGGACGCGCTGTACCGCGAGGCGCTGAACGGCCACCGCGCCGCGATCGGCCTGCCGCCGGTCGCCGGCGTCCGCGACCACGTCTTCGGCGACCGGCCGTGGCTGGCGGCGGACCCGACGCTCTGGCCGGCGCACGACACGATGGACCTCGACCTCGTGCGCACCGGTGCGTGGATCCTGCCCGACGACCGCCCGCTGCCCGCCGACCTGGAGGCGTTCCTGGCCGCTGGCCCCCCACCGGTGTACGTCGGCTTCGGCAGCATGGCAGCCCACGCCCCCCAGGACATCGCCCGGGTCGCCCTGGAGACGGGCCGCGCCCTCGGCCACCGCGTCCTGCTCGCCCGCGGCTGGGCCGACCTGGCCCCGGCCGCCGACCCCGCGCGGGACCCCGCAGCACACACTCCCACCGACTGCTTCGTCGTGGGCGACGTGAACCACCAGGCCCTCTTCCGCCGGGTGGCCGCCGTCGTGCACCACGGCGGCGCGGGCACGACGACGACGGCCGCCCGGGCCGGCGCCCCCCAGGTCGTCCTGCCCCGGATCGTGGACCAGCCCCGCTGGGCCGCCCGGGTGGCCGAGCTGGGCATCGGCGCGGCACACCACGCGCCGGACCCGACCACCGACTCCCTGTCCGCCGCCCTCCGCACGGCCCTGGCCCCCGAAACCCTGGCCCGGGCCCGTTCCGTCGCCGCCACGATCCGCACCGACGGCGCCGCCACGGCCGCTCGCCTGCTGCTCGACGCGGACGGCTGCCGGCCCCACTAACCGTCAGAAACCCCGTCGGGCCGGCTCATTCGCGGGGTGCGTGCAGCCCCGAGACGACCAAGTGCACCAGCAGGTCGTACGTCTCGTCCAGCTTCTCCGGCAGTTCGAACGCGCCCCCGGTCTCCTGGACCTTGAGTTCGACCTGTAGGGCCGTACCCGAAGGAGAGCGAGCCCGGACCTGTGACTGAGCGCTTCAGTTGGCGGATGAGCGCTTGACCTGGCGGTTCTGCGAAGGCCCGGCTTCAGAGGGCGGTGAGGGTGCGGAGGTGGTCGACGAGGGTGCGCCGGGCGGCGCGGGACTGGGGCGCGATGCGGTCCCATCCGTGAGGTACGCCGGGGTGGACATGGAGTTCGACCGGGACGCCGGCGGCGGCGAGGCGGGCTGCGTAGGAGATGTCCTCGTCGCGGAAGATGTCCAGGTCGCCGGTGTCGATGTAGGCGGGGGCCAGGCCGGTGAAGTCCTGCAGGCGGGCCGGTGCGGCGATCGGCGAGACGGCAGTGGTGCCGAGCGCGTCGCCGAGGACCGTCGTCCAGGCGGTGTGGTTGTCGTCGTAGGTCCAGGTCAGGAAGGGCTCGCGGGTCGGGTCGGGCGTCTGGTTGCGGTCGTCGAGCATCGGATAGACCAGGATCTGGCGGGCCAGGGGTATCTGCCGGTCGCGGGCGAGGATGGCGGCGGCGGCAGCGGGTGCGCCGCCGCCGCTGTCGCCCATCACCGCGATGCGGCCGGTGTCCGCGTGCAACTCGTGGGCGTGGGCGACGAGCCAGGTCAGGCCGGCGAACACGTCCTCGGCGAGCATGGTGCCGCTCGCCTCGGGGGCCAGGCGGTAGCCGACGGACAGGAACGGCACCCGGCTGTGGGCGACGTACCAGGACAGCAGGGTGTCGTAGGTGTCCAGGCTGCCCAGGACCATGCCGCCGCCGTGGGCGTAGACCACGGCGGGGCCGGGCCCGGTCTGTTCGGCGGTGGTGTACCAGCGCAGTTCGATCCGGGCCCCGTCGGGTGCCGTGGCGAAATGGGTAGTGGTCTTGATCCCGCTGACCGGGGGGACCAGGGCGGCCATGGCCGCCTGGCCGAGGTTGCCGGCCTCGCGCATCGCCCGCCAGTCCCCGCGCTCGCGGGCGGGCCGGTCCGCGCTCTGGGCAGCCAGGGCGGCCATGATCGGGACGAGCTCCGGGTCGAGGGTGTAGCTCATTGTCAGGTTCTCGCTTTTTATAGGTGGGCGGAGCTTGTCGGGAGGTCGTGCCGGTGCACGCAGGCCGGGCGGCCTCACGTGCACCGCGGGGCTCCGGCGGGGCCGGGGGCGGAGTCGGGTGCTGTGCGGCGCGAGCTCGCTCAGTACGGCGAAGGCTGGTTGCGGATCAACGCGAGGCTGACGATCTTTCCGTCGCGGACGCTGAAGTAGTCCGACGTGACCAGCTCGGCGGGAAGGTTGGTCTTGTCGTAGGTGCCGTCGTAGCGGGAGCGGACGATGGTGTCGCCGTGGTGGTCGAGGACCTCGCGGACCTCCATCGTCACGTGGTCGCCGATCATCTCTTTCTCAGCCCAGCGCCGGATGGCGTCCACGCCGTTGATCTCGCGGCGTGCGTCGTTGACGTAGGCGTCCGGGGCGAAGGCCGCCACGATCCGGTCGAGGTCGAATGCGTTGACTGCCGCCAGGTATTCGGCGACGACGGGCGGCAGGGAAGCCGTCACGGTCATGGTCTTGCTCCTTCCGGGCCGGCGGTCCGGTTGACCGCCTTGACGCAAGACTGCGAGGTGCCCGAAAGGGAGGGTCAAGCACCGCGCCCAACCGTGACCCTCCCCCCAGGGGAGGTGGCACAGTGACGGGTATGGACGCCACCCTGCCGATCGGGGACTTCGCCCGAGCCACGCATCTGAGCGTGAAGACGCTGCGCTACTACCACCGGGTGGGCCTGCTGGAGCCCGACGAGGTCGACCGGCACACCGGCTACCGGCACTACACCACCGCACAGATCCCGACCGCGCAGATCATCCGCCGCTTCCGCGCCCTCGACATGCCCGTCGAGCAGGTGGCCAAGGTGCTGGCCACCGACGACCTGGCCACCCGCAACGCGCTCATCGCCGCCCACCTGAACCAGATGGAACAGCAACTGACCCGCGCCCAGAACGCCGTCGCCTCGCTGCGTGACCTGCTCACACTTCCGCCGGGCGGTGCGCGCGCCGAAATCGGGCGCCGCCGCGTCCCGGCTACGCCCGCGGCCGCGATCACCGAGACGGTCGACGTCGGCGAGGCACTGACCTGGTACCAGGGCGCACTCGGCGAGATCTACGCGACGCTCGACGCCCAGGGCCTGACCGCCGACGGACCGGCCGGCGGGATCTTCAGCAACGACCTGTTCACCCACGAACACGGCCCGGCGACGATCTTCGTGCCGTGCGCCGGACCGCTACGCCCCATGGGCCGGGTCACTGCGCTCGTCGTCCCCCCGGTCGAGCTGGCCACGATCGTCCACCGTGGCCCGCACACGAACATCGACCTCGCCTACGGAACCCTCGGCGCCTACGTCGCCGACCACGCCCTCGCCGTGGACGGCCCGATCCGCGAGTACTACCCCGTCGGACGCCACGAGAGCACGGACCCGGCCGAGTGGCGCACCGTGATCTGCTGGCCGGTCTTCCACACCGGGCCGGCCTCCGACACCTCCGAGGCGCTCGGCGACGGCGCCAACGGTCAGTAGATGACCTGCACCCACGGTGACTCCTGCTGGCAGGCCCCGGCGTCTGCTCGGTAGAGCCCGCCGACCGGAACGCTCAGACGCGCCGACTGAAGCGCTCAGCCACACGCACAGTGGAACGAGCCGGGCGTCTTCAGCCGGTGGATCGTCGCCTACGGCATCCCCCAGTTCCTGGTCTGGGGAATCGGCCTTCTCATCGCCGCGCCCTCCTACCGCAGCCGGACGACACCGCACCACTGACCCGAACCTACGGGCGCCAGCGGCCCACGGCTGAGGAGTCCGACAGGCTCATCCGCCTGCCTGCAGGCGAATCAGGGCGTCCCCGGAGTCCCGGTCACCGGGCAGGTAGGCCAGGAAGTGGTGACCGGGCTCGTCCACGGCGGCCAGTTTCACGTACCGCAGGCGCAGTTCGCCGACGGCTGGGTGCCGGAAACGGCGGACCGAGGGCTGGAATCCGGCTGTCTCCCGGCGTTCGTACCAGCGGGCCGCGTCGCCGTCGGACAGCAGCTCGCCGATGAGTTCGGCGAACCGCGGGTCGTTCGGCCGGCGAGCCGCCCGGGACCGGAACTGGCCGAGCAGGGCGCGAGCCTCGTGTTCCCAGTCGGCGAGCAGGGTGCGTGCCGGCGGCCAGCGGAACACCAGCCAGAGCAGGTTGCGCTGCTTGGGATGCAACCGCGCCGGATCGGTCAGCAGCGCGGCGTAGCCGGAGTTCCATGCCAGCAGGTCCCAGTGCGGGTCGAGCACCACGGCGGGGTGTGGAGTCATGGCCTGTACCAGACTGAGCAGGTTGCGCGACACCCAGGTGGGAGCATCGGCGGGCGGCCTGCTCTCCTCCGTGAAGGACAGGACGTGCGCGGTTTCCGCGGCGTCCAGTCGCAGCACCCGCGTCACCGCGCGCAGCACCTGCTCCGAGGTGCGTACCCGGCCCTGCTCCAGCCACGTGTACCAGGAGACGCTGATGCCCGCGAGTTCGGCGACCTCGGCTCGCCGCAGCCCCGGTGTCCGGCGGCCCGGGGCGTCCGGCAGGCCCACGTCCCTCGGCGTCAGCCGTTCGCGGCGGGACCGCAGGAAGGCCCCCAGTTCACGGCGGAAGGACTCGCCCCGCGGTGCGGGGGCGGTGCTCATCGGCCACCGCCCCCGCGGCCGGCCGTGCCCGGTGAGGAACCGTGGTCCGCAGCGGGCGGTGCGCAGGTGTCCGTCGGCGACAGCCGGCCGCGCGTCATGGTGCCCCTCCTCCGGACGGAGGGCGCCGCCCGGCCGCGGGTGCCCTCTTGTGATGCTGCCGTCATCAGGCGCGATGCCGGACCGGCAGGCTGTGAGTGATGGTAATAGCCAGCCCTCTCCGCCCAGCAGGTCCCGGTGCTGAACTGGTGACAGATCGCGTCCGCCAAGGATCGGTCCCTCTGTCACCCGTTCTCGTCGAACCATTCGGAAGGGAGCGTCCACCCCGTGACCACCACCGCGCCGACACCGGTGGCGACCTTGCCCGCGTCCTCCTTGCGGCTGTTGCGCACCGCTGGATTCGTCAGCAACTTCGACCGCTTCTGCATCGCGCCCATGCTGGTTCTCATCGGCCCCCGGCTCGGGGCCCCGCTCCCCACCGTGGTGCTGGCCGCCAGCGGTTACTACCTCACCTACGGGCTCATGCAGCCGGTGTGGGGGCTGGCCAGCGACCGATGGGGTCGCGTGCGGGTGATGCGGGTGTCGCTCACCGGCGCCGCGCTTGCCGCCCTGGCCTCGGCCCTCGCTCCCGACGCTCCCGTGCTGATCGGGGCCCGCGCCCTGGCCGGCGCGTTCTTCGCCGCCTCCATCGCCGCCTCCTTGACGTACGTGGGCGACACGGTGCCCGCCGCGATACGGCAGCACCCGCTCAGCCAACTGATGACGGCGTTCGCGCTGGGCACCGCCGTGGCCACGGTCGTCGCCGGGGCGCTGGCGCACTACCTCAGCTGGCGACTGGTGTTCGCGCTGCCGGGTGTCCTCGCCGTCTACCTGGCGGTGGCCCTGCGCCGCCTGCCCGAGCCCGAGCGAGCCCCCTCCGGATCACTGCTGGCACCCTTCCGCGTGGTCCTGTCCTCGCCGTGGCAGTGGTACGTGATGGCGGTGGCGATGCTGGAGGGGGCGGTGCTCCTCGGCTTCCTGACCTACCTGGCCCCGGCCCTGGAGGCGCGTGGAGTTCCCACCACCCTGGCCGGCGCGGTCGCGGCCCTGTACGGGGTCGGTTCCATGGCGGCCGCGCAGGCGGTCAAACGGCTCGTCGGCCGCTGGTCCCCGGTAAGCCTGATCGTGGCCGGCGGCGCGCAGATGGGTGTGGCGTACCTTCTCGCCGGCTTCAGCCAGTCCACCGGGACGCTCGTCGTGGTCGCCCTGCTCCTCGGGGGTGGTTGGTCCTTCATGCACTCCACCATCCAGTCGTGGGCGACGGCGCTGTCCCCGACGGCCCGCGCAACGAGCGTGGCCATGTTCGGCGTCGCCCTGTACGTGGGCAGCGCCGTGGCCAGCGGATTGGCGGCCTCCACCGTCCAGGCGTACGACTACCGGCCCCTTTTCTGGCTGGCGGCGCTCCTCACCGTGCCGCTGACGGTGGCCGCGGCGGTGGGCCGGGCGCGCTATCGCTGACGGGCGGTCCGGTACGCCGGCCATGCAGGCCGAGGGTTCGAGGACGCGTCCGAAATATGAGGCCGGTTACCGCCCTCTACCTGGCCGTCGCCCGCCGCCACCAGCTCACCCTCGCGCCCCGCGCCGCCGACGGAAAGCCAGCGGACAACACGCCTGGGCCGAGCCCGCCGGTGGCTGGGACCGCTCGCCAACCCAACCGACGGCGGTCAGGGCGGTGGTCCAGTCGGTGGCCATGGCCGGCTGCGCCGGGGCCAGGTCGACGGTGCCGGCGCAAACCGCCTTGTCCAGCTTGTACTCGACGGTGTCCTTGCCGACGGCGGTCGAGCCGCAGGCAGCCCCGGACAGACCCGGCGGTTTCCAGGGGCCCTGGCAGACGGGAGCCGGCGCCCCTCAGGCGGCCTTGGGAGGCTCCGGGAAGGCAAGTGCGGGTGCGCCGCCCGCCCACCACACGCCGATCACGAACGCGGCCGTGGCCTCCATGTATGCCGCCCGGTCCAGCCCGCCGACCGGCAACGGGCTCCACCCCATGGCGGTGATCAGCTCCGTCACGTGCTCGGCAGCCCTCGGGGCGTCCGCGCAGAACGGCACCGCAGGCGGGGTCGCGCCGAAGGCGGCCGCCGGGTGCTCCCACATGCCCGCGTGGACCAGATTGAAGGCCTTCGCCACATGAGCGCCCGGCGCCGCAGCCCCGATCAGGCCGGCCACGCTCTCCCCGGCACCGGTCGTCAGCATCACCCCGCCAGGCCCGGGGGCGAGGGGGTTGGTGCAGTCCACGACCGTCCGCCCGGCCAGTACCTTGGCGTGCTCCCGCGCCAGCGCCGGCGCCACCGCCGCCGGTACGGCGAGCAACACCACCTCCTCCCCAAACGCCGCTGCCTGCCCGGGCGTCCCGTGTCCGGCCGCCCCGATCCGCCCGGCGAGCGCCTCGGCAGCGGCCATGTGCCGCCCGCCGATGAACACCTCGTGCCCCGCCCGCGCCCACGCGCCGCCCAGCGCCGCCGCCATGTCCCCCGTACCCAGTACGCCTATGCGCATCGTCGTGATTCCCTCTCGTCCTGCTCGTTCCATCCTGGGGGTCGACGCTACGCACGCAGACGTGCACCGTTCGGTGTCCATCAGGAGAGGCAGGATGGGCGGTATGGAGAAGCTGACCGATCCGGTCGCGGGGCTGCCGGACCTCGAATACACGGCGGACTGTCGGGCGCGCGTTGCCTTCGAGGTGCTGGCCAACCGTTGGGACAGCGTCGTGGTCTTCACGCTCGGGGTGACCGGCCCCATGCGGCCGCGCGCGCTGGCGGTGCGTATCGGCGGGGTCAGCCCGAAGGTGTTGAACGAGGCGCTGCGACGGCTGGAGTACAACGGCCTCGTCGAACGCCACGCCTACCCCGAGGCCCCGCCGCGCGTGGACTACGCCCTGACCGAGGCCGGAACGGCCTTGCTCACGCCGATGCGGGCGATGGGCGCGTGGGCCGCGCGATACGCGGACGATGTACTTGACGCACAGGACCGGTACGAGACCCGCTGAGCCGGCCCACGCCAAGGCACAGCCGCCCCAAGTGCGTGCATCTTTCCTGTTGCGGCCGGAGAAGCGTCACCCGGCACCCCCGGCCGCCCTGGTCTCCTCCGGGGCTGGGAGGAGATTAAGGCGAGTGCGCGGTACGGAGGATGGGAGCCCTGTCGGCCGCGTGACGCGCGCGTTCAGGGGCGGCGTCCGGCCGACAGTCAGCCGGCCCGGTGCACCTCGAATCCCCCTCCTGCCTCCTCCTGCTCTTTTCCGGGCCTTCAGGGCCGTTCGACGCGGAAGTGGTAGCAGCCGTAGTCGACCGCTCGTACGTGGACTTGCGCGGTCTCCGGGTCGGCGAAGGCCCGGCCGAGAGCCTGGTCGAAGGCCTCGGTTGCGTCCTGTGACACCTCCAGCAACTGCCCGCCGATGATGCGGCCCCGGCCGTCGTAGCGGCGCAGCACCCGCAGGGCACCGGGCCGGGCCCAGGGGTAGCCGGTGGCCCCGGCATCGGGCCCGCCGCAGTCCTCGGCGTGAATGAAGACCGGCCCCTGCTCGTCGTACGCACCGGGGTCGGCGCCCGTCCCGGCCGCCCAGCGGCGCAGGGGCGCGTAGGAGACGAGGGCGATGCGCTCGCCCATGGCCCCGGGCCGCAGGCAGCAGCGCAGCGGATCACCGCCCTCCGGGGCCGTGTACGGGGACATCGGGCGCCCGGCGTCGTCGAGCACGCGGAGCTCGGCCAGGGCTGAGGGGTCGATGGGCAGAGGCTGGTAAGTGCGTGTCATGCCCGCCAGCCTGGCGTCGACCGGGCCGCCGTGCTGGCCGGAATCCGACGTGTAGCTCCGCCGCGGGCGCGCGCACCGTGAACCACCACCCGGTCACGGGATCAGGATGGGCGGCTAAAGAGTGTTGCGGAAGGGCCTTTTCGGGCAGACCGGGGTGCTATCTGGTGCTTTACCCGGCCATGACGAGGTTGGGCTCGTGTCCGGGGACAGCCCCTGCGCGGCACCGTTGTCACCGACATGCAGGTGCTGATGAAGCGCTGCGCGCGGGCCGGCCACCGGTGACCCCCGCCGGTACGCGCTCGGGCAGCGGGGGTCTTCGACCGCGACCGCCAGGCCACGGGTGCATCGTCCGCGTCTACCCCTCCCCGCTCGTGCTGCGCCTCGGGGACTGGGCGGGGGTTCGAGTGGATCGCGCGCCCGGTCGCGTGCGGGCCGGCCGCGCCACCGCCAGCCGCCGACGGCGGGGACGCCGCCGCCCCGGCGGGGTGGATCCCGCCCCGCACCCGGACTGCTTCACAGAATTGACGCGTGCGTAGGGACAGACGCGGCAGCACTGACCACCTGGGAGATGAACGCCGACTCCACGATCTGCCGGGCTCTCAACACGCGGTCTCGGCCCGGCGGGGACGGACAAGCCGGGCACGGTCCAGTGGCGGCTGGCCCACGAAGATTCAATTGGCCGGTGCACAACGACAGCCACCGCACCGGCCGATACGGAATTCCGGGCGATTTTGTCATCGCATTGCCTTTAGTTTACGGTGGACGAAACGCGGGACGAACCGCGTTCCGATGTTCGGGAGGTGATCAGCGTGCCTGGTGGCAGTAGTCCCGAGGCGTATGCGCCACCGATCCCGCTTGACGCACCGAAGTAACATCCCGCAGGGGAAATGTCTTTCCCCGACGGCTGCGTCTTCTCTTATGCGTCTCCTACGAATCCGACGCCGCACCGGCGCACGGCCTACCGCCGCGCGCTGCGTCTCCGGATCCTTCTCAAACACCTTCACCACACGTTCACCACCAAGGCACGTCCGGGCTTCGCCGGGCGGCACGCCGAGTGCTGCCCAGGACGTGCCGTGACGGGAGTCTTTGCCATGTCCCACCTGACGCCGACACACCACGACGACACGCTCATGCCTGCCGAAACGGTCGCCGAGCACACCCAGAAGGTCGAACTGCTTCGCGAGATCAATACGGAGATCCGCGGCCTGAACAAAGAAATGGAAGACATTCGGGAAATTACTGAAGACCAGCTGAAGGTCACCGTGGAAACCCGCAAGGTGAGCGCCTGGACGGCCATAGCCGTCGTGCCCGGCGCCCTGGCGTCCCTTTACGGATCCAACTTCGAGCACATGCCGGAGCTCCAGTTCAAGTACGGCTGGCCGCTGTTCCTCGCCGCTCTGGCGTCCACCGCGTTCGCCACCTATGTCGCAGTCAAGCGCAAGGGCTGGCTGTAGGACGCGCGGAAGCGCGCCGAACGGAGGACGGATACATCATGTCGGACGATTCCATGCGCTCCCCACTGACCGGGCTCACCCCGGGGGACCTCGACGCGTACTCGAAGGACGAACTGCGGACCTTCCTGCGAGGGGTCCGCCGCTACCGGAAGGAGATGGTGCTCCTGCACCGCAAGTCGGTCGACCTCCACCGCGGCACCCAGGTGGCCCGGAGGGTCTCGTCATGGCTCGTGGTGTTCATGATCCCCACGTTGTTGGGCGGCATCTACTCGGCGAACTTCCACCAGCCCGAGACGGCGTTCGTCTGGGCCTGGCCCGCCTTCCTCGCCCTGGTCACGGGTTCGGGCATCGCCATGTTCACCCACCTGCGACGCCGGGGCTGCCTCTAGGCCGTGCAGCGCCGTCTCCCGAAGTGAAAGTGAGGGTCCATGACCCGCAGCACACGGCGGGGCCGTCCCGGCCACCGGCCCCGCCGCACCGCGCTCATCGTCATCCCGGCGTCCCTGCTCACCGGAGCGCTGCTCTTCCCGCAGCTCGTGCCCGACCGGCCCGGTCACCTCGGCAGCCTCATCGAGACCGTCCTGCCATGGTCGGGCATCGCGGTGGCAGTCCTCCTGCTGGGAGCCGTTGCAAGGGGCACCACCATGGCGGCAGCCGCAGCCCTGGTGCCCCTCGCCGCCTGGTGCCACCTCTTCGTCCCCACCCTGACACCGCCGCCCCGGGCCGGACCCAGCGAGTTCGAGGCCCTGTCCTTCAACGTCGGCGGAGCCCGTACCACCCCGGAGGCCGTCGCCCGCCAGGTGATCGCCACCGGCGCCGATGTCGTCGCCCTGGAGAAAGTCCCCCTGCCGGCCGTGCCCGCCTACGAGAAGGCGCTCGCGGCGGCCTACCCCCACCACACCACCCACAACACACTCGGCCTGTGGTCACGCCACCCCCTGCGCCAGGTCGAGGCCATGGACCTGGGCGGTCCCTGGCCGCACGCAATCCGGGCCGTAGCCGCCACCCCCGGCGCAGACACCTCCGTATACGCGGTGCGCCTGCCCTCCGTACGCGTCCGGGCAAGCGAAGGCTTCGCCGTCGGTGCCCGTGACGCGGCCGCAGCCCAGCTGGCCGACCGCGTGGCCCGCGACCCGCAACCGCGCGTGCTCCTGCTCGGCGACCTCAACGGCAGCCTCGCCGACCGCGGCCTGGCCCCCCTCACCCGACACCTCGCCCCCGCCCAGGAACACGCGGGCCAGGGCTTCGGATTCACCTGGCCGGCAGCCTTCCCCATGGTCCGGATCGACCACGCACTGCTACGCGGCCTGGAGGCCACCCACACCCGCGTCCTGCCCGACCTGGGCAGCGACCACCGCCCCGTCCTCACCGGACTGAAGTCTTCCAACTCCGCGCCGGAGGGGAATTAGTTTTTTAACCTCGGGACCTTCTTGATGCCCCCATTGATCGTCAAGCCGTTGAGGCGGGCTGTGCGTCGTAGGGGGGTCGGGTGCGGTACTTGGCAGAGTCGTTCATCCTTGGGTCCTTGCGGCGGGGCCGTTCGGTCGAGCAGTTCCTTTGGGCCGTACGGCTCGGCAGAGCGCCCGGGTGTGCGCTGTGTCGAGGTTCGTCCGACGAAGAGGCCGACGAGTTCGGTCGGCTCCTGGGCATGGCAGAAGACCCTCTGGCCGCGCTGATCGTTGCTGAGGATCGCACTGGAGCCGAGCGGGATCGGTGGGTCAACGAGAACGTCGTCCAGGACGAGTACGGCGACTTCGTGCGCGCGGGCCGGCCGTCGGGTGCTTCGTCTGACGGCCACCCGTGGCCTGACGTGCCAGACGTTCCATGAACTCTCAGGCGGCACGGAGCCAGTCCCGGTAAGTGTGGGCGAGGTCGTCGTCTCGGCGGATACCGCGTTCGAGGGCGGAGATCGTGGCTGTCCAGAGGCCGAAGTGCCGTGCGGCGGTGGTGAGGGTGATGTTCTTGGACTGCCGCCGAGGTCGCAGGCCGGCAATGCCGGGGGCAGTGACCGTGGTGGTCAGGCAGGCGGAACATCTCCCGGGCGGTGGCCCGTTTCAGGAGCCGGATGATCTCCTTCTACGTGCGGCCGACGGCGGTCTGTCGGGCCACGTATGCGCGGGTGCGGGAGTCTGCGGCCACGCGAACGAGTGCGATGCGGTGCCGGTACGTGCGACCGCTGGAGGCAGGTACCGGTGCGGCTCCGCACAGGACGGCGAAGGAGGCCTCGGTCCGCATGCGTTCGGGGTTGCCGCCCGCCGTGATCAGCAGCTGGGGCCGCGGTGTCGGGGCCGACTCCGTAGGTGGCTCGCAGGCCGGGGTTTTGGACGGTGACCTCGCTGTCCAGGGCTTTGGCCAGGGTCGCGTGCTCAGCAGTCAGCTCTTTGACGAGCTCCTATCGGGTCGTGTTCCGCCCGGCCGGAGCCGTGAGAACAGGTTCCGGCCGGGCGGACAGAACAACCGGAGGACCACGCCGGTGGACGTCCTTGCGGCGGAACCCCGCCGTGCCTCGTCCGAATTCAACGACTGCGCGCACTCCGGCCTCGCCCTGCGCCTCCCTCGCCTGCTCTCCGCCGGGCACCAGGCCACCAGCCGCAACTTGGCTGGATGGCAGCCGACCGCGCCCGGCACTTCGCCGCCGCCGCGGGGGCGCCCGTGGCGGTCGCGGAGGCGGCCCGCCAGCAAGCTGCCCTCGCCCGCAAGGCCGGCTGGCACGACCGGGCCCTCACCCTCGCCCTAGTCATCCAGCAGGACGGTCTCCAGCTCCTTCTCCCACTGACTGCGCAGACCGAACGCGGGGTAGGGGTCTCCATCCATCCGCTCCACGATGGCCAGGGTCTCGGGCTGTCCGATCAGCGCGTACCGACCGTGCGAGGTGGCGGGCCTATTGCCCGGCCCCTACGCCCGCAACAGCTCCTCCTCCAAGCGGGCGCGGTGCCGCGGGAGTCTCGGCGGTGGCGGTCAGGATTGCGCGGCCGAGGGTGTGGCCGGCCATGGTGAAGCCGAGGGCGGCCGGGGTGGCGTCGGCGGGGACGCCGATGGTGTCGACGTCGAGGGCGTGCACCACGGTGAAGTAGCGGTGCGGGCCGTGTCCGGCCGGCGGGGCGGCGCCGATGAAGCGGGCCGCGCGGGTGTCGTTGGGCAGTTGGAACGCGCCCCCGGGCAGCCCCGAGCCGGTGTCGTCGCCGGCGCCTTCGGGCAGCTCGGTGACGGTGGCGGGGATGTCGGCGACCGCCCAGTGCCAGAAGCCGGACCCGGTGGGGGCGTCGGGGTCGTAGACCGTGACCGCGTAGCTCCTGGTGCCCTGCGGGGCGCCGCTCCAGGAAAGCTGCGGGGAGACGTCCTTCCCGCCGGGAACGCCGGCGAGGCCGGAGAACTGCTCGATCGACCAGGCGGCGCCGTCGGTGACGGTGGTGCTGACAACGGTGAAAGAGGCCGCCTCGGGGAGACGGGCAAAGGGGTCGTTGGCGCTCAAGGTGTCGTACCTCTCAGGTGGGCCGTGGGGTGGTGGTGATGCGGCCGACGGAGGGCCCGCCGTGGCAGCGCCGGGAGGGCGATGCGGTCGCGCTTCTGCTCACCACCGAGATCGACCATAGCACCGATAATCGATTATTCGCCTGATCGTCTATTGTGTAGACATGACCCAGACGACCCACCCCTCAGCCTCGGCGGGGAAGCAGATGCTCTCCGAGCAGGTCTACACACACCTGCGGGAGGCGATCATGCGCGGGGATCACGCCCCCGGTGACGCCCTCAAACCCCAAGACCTCGCGAAAGAGCAGGGCGTGAGCCTGGCCGTCGTGCGCGAGGCGCTCGTACGGGTGGTCGGTGAGGGCCTCGCCGACCGGCTGCCCAACCGCGGCTTCGCCGTCCCGGCCTTCTCCGACCGTCGCTGGCAGGACATCGCGGAGGCCCGCCGGAGCATCGAACCGGTCATGCTGCGCATGTCCGTCGAACGCGGTGACATCGACTGGGAAGCCCGCGTACGAGCCGCCCACCACCGTCTGGCCCGCACCCCGGCGTACGTAGCGGGGGAGGGCGAGCACTACAGCGGCACATGGGCCGAAGCCCACCGGGTCTTCCACCGCACCCTGCTGGAGGGATGCGGCAACCTCGTCCTGCTGGAGACCTTCGACCGCATGTGGACCGCGAGCGAGCTGGCCCGCCGCTGGTCGGCGCACCGCAACCCCGGCCGGGACGGCGCCTTGGAACATCGCCGGCTGGAAGAGGCGGCCCTCGCCCGCGACGCCGACACCGCGGCCGAGGTCCTGACCCGGCACCTCACCCAGACCGCGGCCGGACTGACCGACTGCCCCCACCACGAACCCGCGGACGAAGCCTGACGCGCACCGCCCGCCTGGCCGCACGACCGCACCCGATCACCGAGACCGGAGTCCCAGCATGACCAGTTTCGAGGCGAGCACGAGCCGCCACTGCCACAACGCCGTCAGCCCTCTGCACGCATCCGTGTACTTCGCGCCAGAGCAGGAGAGCGAACTCGCCGCACTTGGGCTGGAGCGCGGACCCATGGTCTACCTCGCGAGCCGCGCGGCACCGCTCGGGGCCGTCGACGCGGGCACCGTCACAGCCACGTTCTACAACTTCAACCACCAGCACGTGCAGCGGTACATCCCCGCCGCATGGGCCGTCACCACACCGGAGAAGGTGATCACGGCACGCCTGCGCGGCGCCGGCCGAACGCTGCAGCGGATGCTCGGGAAGGAAGCCCTGATCTCAAAGGAGATGACCGAGGCGGCCGAACTGGCGCTGCACGCCACCGAAGCCTGCCGCCGGGAGGCACGCCCGCTGTACGCCGCCAACGCCGACCTGCCCGTACCCGAAGAACCGCACCTGGCCCTGTGGCACGCCGCGACACTGCTGCGCGAACACCGGGGTGACGGTCACCTCGCCGCCCTGGCGATAGCCGGCCTGTCCGGCATCGAGGCGCTGGTCCTGCACAACGCCACCGGCACGGCACCGACGTCGGCACTGTTCATGCGGACCCGCGGGTGGTCCGCGCAGCAATGGGACATCGCCCGGAACCAGCTGCGTGAACGCGGCCTGCTGGACGAGGCAGGCAACCTCACGCGGGCGGGCACGGCCCTGCGTGGCGAGACCGAGGTGCTCACCGACCGCCTCGGCGCCGCCCCGTACGACCACCTTGGCCCGGCCGCCACCGCACGCCTCACCGAACTGGCCGGCGGCTTCTCAGAAACCCTCAGGGCGGCGGGCGCCTTCCCCGCCGTGCACTTCGGCAAGGGCTGAGGGCGGGGGGTCCGGCGCCTCACGGTAACCACGGTCAGGTGGACGTTCAGTTCTGCGATGGCTGTGACGGCGGTTGCCGTGCTGTCGGTCAGGCGTACTGGCCGAGGTCGCTGTTTTCGAGGGCGGCCTTGTCGTTGAAACCGATGATGTAGCCGTCGGGGTCGCGGAAGTAGAACTCGCGCTGGCCGTTGTGGTCCCTGGTCAGGGGCTTGACGATCTCCGCGTGCCGGGAGACGTGCTCGTGGGCGGCTTCGAGGTCGTCGACGGGGAGGTAGAACATGCCGACGAACCCCACGGGTGTCTCCGCGAGGACGGGCAGCCAGTTCTTGAGATCGGCGTCGCGGTAGAGCATCGCGCAGAACTGTCCCTGGTGGAGGAGCATGTGGATGTCGTCGCCGTCGCGGGCCGTGCTGGAGTCGATGTCGAAACCGATCGACTTGTAGAAGGCGATGCTGGCGGCAGTGTCCTTGACGCTGATGCAGGGGCGAAAGGCATGAGGGTCTCCTGTTCGTGGAGCGGTGGTGCACGAGGTCCGCGAAAGTACTCGTCCTACTCTCCCGGCCCGGGCCCCGCCCGGCCGCCGGGGTGGGGCCGGACGCGGCAGGTCGGTCCCGGGGGCCATGAGACCGGTCGGCTCAGGCTCCTGTGAGGCGTTGGTGGACGTCGAGGGTGAGGCGCAGGGCGTTCAGGGCGCTGTCGGGGGTGATGCGGTTCTCGGCGCGGCCGGCCAGGACGTCCAGGACGTGGTCGATCATCGCCGCGTACGGGCTGGTGTCCGGCAGGTCGATGACACTCGCCGTTGCGGGGGTGTGGGCGATGAGGGTTCCGGTGGACGGGCCGGTGAAGTCGGTGCCCATGCTGTGCTCCAGCACGGCGCCGGTGAAGGTGGCACGGTAGCCGCCGCGCATCCCGTACGGCTTCGGCATGAGCGAGGAGGACGTGAGACGGGCGGCGGCGCCGGGAAAGGCGAGGAGCACCTCGGCCGCCGAGCCGCGCCCCTCGGACCCCTCGGTGGCGGTGACGTGCACGGTGTCCGGGGTGCCCAGGAGGCTGGTGGCCAGGTCGAAGTCTGCGTGCATCATGTCGAGTGCCAGGGTGTCCAGGCCCAGGGCGTAGCCCTCCCACATCAGCGCGGTACGCCCCTCGATCTCCAGGTGCTTCAGCTGCCCGAACCGGCCGTCGGCCACAGCCTCCCGCAGGTGGACGTTGGCGGGGCGTTTGTACTTCGGATACAGGGAATCGAAGCCGTCGGCGTTGAAGTTGTGGATCACATACCGGACCCGGTCGTCGCTGGTGAACGACACCTCGGCGACCCTCGCTGCCGGCATGCCCTGCGCGGTCAGCCGGACCATTTGGGCCCGCCGCCAGTCACCACCGGCCCGGTGCCCCTGCGGATGATCCGCAGCAGCCGCCGTCCCTCGTCATCATCGATCGCGCGCGCCTGCACCCGCTCGGCCATGTCGAAGAGCCTGGACCGAACGCGCTGGCCGGGAACGAGTTCCGGCCAGCGCGCCGGGCACTGCGATCTCGTGTCAGCTCAGATGCCGGGCGAAGAACCTCAGCGAATTGTCCACTTCGAACGACGGCACATCCCCGTGCTTGCCGGGGTTGGCATGCAGCGTCTTCTCAGCCGAGGCCAGGGCATCGAACAAGGCCAGGCTCTGGTCCCGCGCCACCATCTGGTCGTCCCACTGGACCAGGAACTGCACCGGCACGGTGATCCGCGCGGCGTCCTCGGCCAGCCCGTGGACGCCGAGCAGGCCCAGCACCGCGGCGCGGATCCGGGGCTCTGCGGCAATGAGCGGGATGCCGAGCCCGCACCCCATCGACATGCCGCAATAACCCACCGGGCCGACGCCGACCTGATCGAGGCGCTGGACCGCGGTCAGGACCGTCTGCCAGTCCGCGACGGCCTGACCGGCCAGATAGCCATGCATGCCGGCGACCAGCACGCCCGGATTCTCACCGGCGGCCATGCTAGCCCGCATCCCGGCCGCGATCCGGCCGAATTTCTCGTCCTTGGGCCGGTCACCGTGGTTGGGCGCGTCGATTGAGACGACTGCGAAACCCTCGGCGGCGTAGCCGCGCGCGCGGGCCACGGTGCCAGGGGTCATCTTGTGCTGCCCGCCGCCGTGGCCCAGCAGAATCAGGGGACGAGTACCGCAGGCGTCTTCCGGCGTCCACAGCACGCCGGGGATCTCGTCAAGGATGAAGAACTGTTCGGTGACGCCGTCTGACGACGTCTGGGAGGTGAAGCGCATCAGCGTTTCAAGCCTTTCGGGATGCCTTGTGCGGGCGCTCCCTAGGCCATGCAAAGGAGGGAGGCCCGACCTGTGACAGTGTTGATCGGTCTCACCTCCTCGATTTCGCAGTGGTGCACGGCGGCGCCGAAGGTATCACGAAGATCATCACTCGTGCTTTGCCCGAGTGAACGTTGCCTGCTGCGGCACTAGCTCAGGGGCCGACGTATTCGTACACGCCCCCGTGAGGGTGCCGCAGCACCGCTCGGTGGCCGTTGGGGGTGGGTTGCGCCGGCATCACCACGGTGGCACCGGCTGCAATGCCTTCTTCGACGGCGGCGGCCAGATCTGAGACCGCCAGGGTGGCACTCACCTGGGCGACCCTGCGCGCTGCCTCGTCCGGACCGCAGAACAGAAGGAAGGGCCCGACGCTCGCCAGGCACACACCGGCGAAGCCGAAGCGGTCGGCCGCCTCGCCGGTCAACCGCTCGTAGAAGGGGATGGCCGCCTCCAGGTCGTCGACGCGCTGTCGCGCGACCACTGAGTTGATCGTCATCGGCATGCTGCAGTACCTCGTCCGTCAGGGTCTGTGGTCAACACCGTTGGGCCTCTCGCAGTCGTTGTTCTGAGCCCGGCGTGGCCGGCGCCGTCCGGCGCCGGCCACGCCGAGTCCACGAACGGTCAGCCATCGCCGCGGCTCTGCCAGGCTGCGCGCTGGCGCAGCGAGATCCGGTTGCCGTCGGGGTCCACCGCCTCGATGCGGACCCCGTACCCGTAGTCCTCCGGTTCGGGCTGGTCGAACGTCACACCGCACTCACGGAGCACCTCGAAGTCCGCGCGCAGGTCGTCCGACTCGAGGAAGACCGGGCCGGGTGTGGTGCCGGGCTGAAGCTCGGCGGGCTGCCCGGCGGCCGCGGTGTGAGGCCAGAGGATGATTTCGAGCGGGCTGCCGGGGACGCCTATGGTGAGGAAGCGTCCGTCAGGTCCCGGGTAGTCGATGCGTTTCTCCAGGCCGAGCTGGTCCGTGTAGAACCTCAGCGCGCGCTCCTGATCGGTGACATAGAGCGTCACGTACATGATGTTCGTCAGCATGGTGCTCCTTCAGCGGTTACCTGAGCCCCTCCGGGCCCGTCATCACTCATGACGGAGCGGGTTCAGGGAAGGTAACAACATGTTCGATACCGGCTCGGCGGACCCGGTGGCGCAGGCGTTCGAAGCCCAGCGCGACCGGCTGCGTGCGGTCGCCCAGCGCGTGCTCGGATCGCACGCGGACGCCGAGGACGTGGTCCAGGAAGCCTGGCTGCGGCTCTCCCGCCAGGACACGGCCACCATCGACAACCTCTCCGGCTGGCTCACCACCGTGGTCGGCCGGATCAGCCTCGACGTCCTCCGGTCACGCCAGACCCGCCCCGAGGCACCCCTGGACGACCGTCTGCCCGACCTCGTGGTGACGCTCGACGACGCTCCCGCCCCGGACGACGACGCGGTGCTCGCCGACTCGGTCGGACTCGCGCTCCTCGTCGTCCTCGAATCGCTCCGGCCCGGCGAGCGGATGGCGTTCGTTCTGCACGACCTGTTCGCGGTGCCCTTCGACGAGATCGGCCGCATCCTCGGCAAATCCACCGACGCCGCCAAGATGCTCGCCAGCCGCGCCCGCAGAAAGGTCCAGGCAGCCGAGCAGCCGGCCAGCGCACGCCGGGAACAGCGCCAAGTGGTTTCCGCCTTCCTGGCGGCCGCCCGCGGTGGAGACTTCGAGGGTCTGCTGCGCGTGCTCGACCCCGAGGTGCGGCTCACCGTCGATACCCCCGGCGGCTTGGTCGTCACCCTCGGCGCCACCAAGGTCGCCGCCGGCGCGCAGCTGGCCGCCAGCGCGGCCACCCAGGGCCGGGCAGCCCTCGTGGGCGGCCTTCCCGGAGTTATCTCCTGGCGCGAGGACGGGACCCCTCTCTCCGTCCTCGCGTTCACCGTCACAGACGGCCGCATCACCGCCATCGGCGCCGTGGTCGACCCGGCCAAGCTCGCGCGGATGAACCTGCCGGGCCCGACGTGAGCAGCTGTGCCCCGCCGCCCCTGTGACGCTCGACCAGGGCACCGCGTCCGGCTTCGCGCATGATCGGCCGGACAGCTCCTGAACGCGCACTCGTCGAACCCGCAGCGCCCGCAGCACGGCGCAGGTGACAACGACCCGCGACATCGTGCGCGCGGCTCCGGAGCCGGTCCCGCGGGTGCAGGCCCGGTGGTATTACTTCCCAAGCACACACAGGATCCCGTTCAAGACCTGACGCCGGCCCCGCACCGGACGACCCATCCGGGGCGGAGCCAGCAACGGCCCGATCGCGTCCCAGGCCTGATCAGTCAGTTCATGACGTCGCACCACGAACGGCGTAACGGCAAATCGACATCGCGGACACGCCCTAGGGCACGAGGACGATCTTGCCCTGTACCCGGCTGGTTTCGCTGAGGTCGTGGGCCTTCGCGGCCTCGGTGAGCGGGAAGGTCTCGGAGATCGTGGGACGTACGCCGTGGGTGTCGACGAGTTCGGCGAAGGCGGTCAGCACGGCGGGTGTCGGCTCCAGGAAGAACTCTATGAACCGCACGCCGAGTTCGGCGGCGCGGGCTGTCACCTCGCTGCGGTCCACGCCGACGCCGACGACGTCGACCAGGATGCCGCCCGGCTTGAGGGTGGGCAGTGAGCGCGGGCCGTAATCGTTGCTGATGGTGTCCAGCACCGCGTCGATGCCGCGTAGGGCCGAGAAGTCATCCACCGTGTAGTCGATCAGTTCGTCGGCGCCGAGACCGCGCAGGTATTCGTGCTTGGCGGCGCGGGCCGTGCCGACCACGTACGCGCCCCGAGCCTTGGCGATCTGTACGCCGAGGTGGCCGACCCCGCCGGCCGCGCCGTGGATCAGCACTCGCTGCCCGGGCTGTACGTCGGAAAGGGTGACCAGGGCCTGGTAGGCGGTGAAACCGGAGATCGGCAGGGCGGCAGCGCCGACGTGGTCGAGGGTGCGCGGCTTGGGCGCGATCCGGTCCTCGCTGACCACCACGTGGTCGGCGTGGCTGCCGTGGGGCGGGACGGTCCAGCCGTAGACCTCCTCGCCCGCCGCGAAGCGGGTTACGCCTTCGCCGACGGCCTCCACCGTGCCGCTGAATTCGTGGCCGAGCACGAACGGCGGCGGGCCGAAGAAGTCCACCTTGCCGGCGCGGACCTTCCAGTCCGCGGGATTCATGCCGGTGGCCCGTACCCGGATCAGGGCCTCGCCGGGGCCCGGCGAGGGGAGGGGTATCTCGGCGATTTCCAGCACGTCGGAGCGGCCGATGGCCTGCTGTGTGATCACCCGTGTCGTAGTCATGCGGATCATTCTGAGTCCGATGATCATGGGAGGAAAGCGGTTTCGCCTGCAGCCGAGTGCTGTTGCTGCCGCGTTCGACCACATTGCGCTGCCGTCGGGCCGCGGCAGAACGTATCGCGGCAGACGACGCCGCAGTGCTGGCGGACCGGAGCGCGCCGGCATCGGGGCTGACCATCGAGCGGCTGACCGTGCCCGTGCCCGGCGTGGAGCCGCTCGCCGTAGTGGGCGGTCTGCGGCTGGTGGAGCGGGATCAGGCCGTGCGGGGGTGGGCGTACGTCGCCTTGTCCTGGCCGGCCGGGCTGCGGGGCGGCGCCAACCTCTCCGGGGACGGCGTCATCCGCCACGGCGTGCCCCACGCCGCACCCGGGGAGGAGCGCGGATGCGTACGGCATGGACCTGGCGCGCAGCCCGTGCGGGGGTGGCCGTCTGATCCGTAGTGGGTTCAGCCCGGGCGGGGGTCCGCCGCCGCGAAACGCTGGCGGCGGGATCCCGCTGGGGCCTGTCTGACAAATGATCACCTGGCTGGTTCGCGGGGCCGGGGGATTGGAACGCCGCCTTCAACACCGACGACACCGAACTGCTCCGCGAGGACACAGCCGCAGCAGCCGCAGAACCAAGCACCAACTGAACCAGTCGTTCCGGTCCAGTTTCCTTGGCCGGATCGCCCTTGAAGCGTGAGCGCCGTAGTCGGCCAGACCGGCCAACTACGGCGCTTAGTCATCTACGTGCTGGTCAGCGGCTGTGCCTGGCGGGCGCTGCCGCCATGCTTCGGGATATCGAAGTCCACCGCGCACCGCAGGTTCCTGATCTGGTCGCGGGCAGGAGTGTGGGGCCGGCTCCACGAGGAGATCTTGCACCGGCTTGACGATGCCGGCCTGCTCGAAACCTCTCCCGCGTGGTCCTCGACTGCGCCCACGTCAGGGCTAAAAGAGGGGCGAACTCACAGGTCCGAGCCCCGTGCAAAAGGCGCAGGGACAGCCTGGGACCCCACGCCATGCGCACCGACCCCGCGCTCCGACCGGCTATCGCCCCACCCGACCGTCAAGCGCGCGGGCGTGACGCCGTACGGGAGCCGCCTCGCCGCAGTGCCCGCTCCGGTGGCGGGGTAGTGCGGGCACTTTTCGGCGTGCCAGTGACGGTTAAACGCCCGCCCCTGCCCGGCGATGTCGGGCAGGGGCGGGCGGTCAGGCGGCGTGGCCGCCGTCGACGGAGAACTCGGAGCCGGTGATGTACGCGGCTTCGTCTCCGGCGAGGAAGACGACCGTGTCGGCGATCTCCCGCGGACGGCCGAACCGCCCCAGTGCCGTCATCGCGGCCTGCGGAGCCGCGTAGGGCCCATCGGCCGGGTTCATGTCCGTGTCCACCGGCCCGGGGTGAACGATGTTGGCGGTGATGCCCCGTCCACCGAGCTCACGGGCGAGGGCCCTGTTCAGTCCGGTCAGCGCGGACTTGCTCATCGCATACAGGCTCCCCCCGGGACCCGGCACGCGGCGGGTCATGCAGGAGCCGATGGTGATGATCCTGCCTCCCTGACCCATGTGGCCCGCTGCCGCCTGAGAAGCGAGAAAGACACCCCGTACGTTGACCCCGAGCACGCGGTCGACATCGGCCAGGGTGAGCTGCTCCAGCGGGGCGAGGACGCCGACACCCGCGTTGTTGACCAGTACGTCGAGCCGGCCCAGTGAGTCCTTCGCCCAGTCCACGGCGCCCGCAACGTCACCGGCGTCACCCGCGTCCGCCTTCACGGCGATGCCCCGACGGCCGAGCGCCTCGACCTTGCCGATCACTTCTGCCGCCGCCGTTTCGTCGGCCGCATAGGTGATGGCGACATCGGCTCCCGCCTCGGCCATCGCCACTGCGATCGCCGCACCGATACCCCGGCTACCACCCGTCACCAGTACCGCCTTGCCGTTCATGCATCCTCCTCGTTTGGTTGCTGATTCAATGAAACGGGAAGGTGCCCGCAGGCACTGGCAGGAATCCGACCTGGCGTTCCGCCGTGCCCGGGTCCATCTCGCTCAGGTACCGCCGAGAGGGAGTACGCCGAGGTCACTGCGTCTCGGCGCCCGCGACGTGCGCGCTGTCTGACCGCTTCGTCCAGTATCCCGAGGTCCAGGCCACCGGCTACCGGGACGTGGAGGACGCGCCTGTGATCCCCGGGACCGACGGCTTCCAGGCGCTGATGGACGTGCGGGGTCGGTCTCCGGTCATGTCAGGAACGTACGAGACCGGCGAAGTCCGGGCGCGGCAGGCTGGTGACGCCGGCCGAGGGCCTGAGAGGCCGCTCCTGGTTGCCCGGCCTTGAGAGACGATCAACAGCTCCGACCTCGCCCTGGAGACCGCCGACGCCGTCGTGGTCCACGGGGTCGGCGGTTCTTGGCCCCCGGGCGGTAGTCCGGGACCGGTGCCACGAGGTTGGGGAACACGGGCGGGACAGGTGAGGTGGGCGCGGATGTTCCTGAACCGGCGGCGGACCCGGGCCGGGGTGAGGCGTTCGGGCTTGGCCGGCTTCTCCCAGGGGCGGCGGAGGTCGGCGGCCAGCGGCCGGGCGGGGCGGAGCTGGGTGTGGGCGACGACCAGGAGCCAGGTCCAGCGGTCCGCGGCCTCGGGAGTACGCAGTTTCGGGGTCGTCCAGCCCAGCGTCTGCTTTACAAAACGGAACCCCGACGGATCCGACGGCAACTCGCAGCTCGTGGGAGCGGTTCTGGGCCAGGTGCGCGACCGGATGCGGGGGCTGCACGAGGACGGCGTGGCGGACCTGGCCGTGGTCGTGACGGCCGGCCTGGAATCGCTTGGCCGCGTTGATGCCACGTGGTGGGACCCGGAGACCTCCGAGCGCATCTGGGGCCTCCTCGGCCCGCTGTTCGAGGAAAGGAAAGGCTTAGGGGAACATCAGCGGAAGGAAAGAAACGGAATCCATGTGACCGGTTCTTGTCCCGGTGGCGGCGAGGAATTCACCAACGTCTGAACAGCGTCGAGTTGATCTCTGATGATGCCTGTGGGGAAACTGGCCCCGATCTCTAGGTCGTCAGGAGAAACGAGCCATCGTGCGCAAGGTACTCATCGCCAATCGTGGCGAAATCGCTGTCCGTGTTGCTCGGGCCTGCCGGGATGCCGGGATCGCGAGCGTAGCCGTCTACGCCGATCCGGACCGGGATGCTCTGCACGTCCGAGCGGCGGACGAAGCTTTCGCGTTGGGCGGTGACACCCCGGCCGCCAGCTATCTGGACATCGCCAAGATCCTGCAGGCCGCCACCGATTCCGGTGCGGACGCCATCCACCCCGGATACGGCTTCCTCTCCGAGAACGCCGACTTCGCCCAGGCCGTCCTGGACGCCGGCCTGATCTGGATCGGCCCGCCCCCGCAGGCCATCCGCGACCTCGGAGACAAGGTCGCCGCCCGCCACATCGCGCTGCGCGCCGGCGCACCCCTGGTCGCCGGCACCCCCGACCCCGTCTCCGGCTCCGACGAAGTTCTCGCCTTCGCCGAAGAGCACGGCCTGCCCATCGCGATCAAGGCCGCCTTCGGCGGCGGCGGCCGCGGACTCAAGGTCGCCCGCAACCTCGAAGAAATCCCCGAGCTCTACGACTCCGCCGTCCGCGAGGCCGTCGCCGCGTTCGGCCGCGGCGAATGCTTCGTCGAGCAGTACCTCGACAAGCCCCGCCACGTCGAAACCCAGTGCCTCGCCGACACCCACGGCAACGTCGTCGTGGTCTCCACCCGCGACTGCTCCCTCCAGCGACGCCACCAAAAACTCGTCGAGGAAGCCCCCGCACCGTTCCTGAGCGACGCCCAGAACGCCGAGCTCTACGCCGCGTCCAAGGCGATCCTGAAGGAAGCCGGCTACGTCGGCGCCGGCACCGTCGAATTCCTCGTCTCCGCCGACGGCCTGATCTCCTTCCTGGAGGTCAACACCCGCCTCCAGGTCGAACACCCGGTCACCGAGGAAGTCACCGGCATCGACCTCGTCCGCGAAATGTTCCGCATCGCCGACGGCGAAGAACTCGGCTACGAAGACCCCGCCCTGCGCGGCCACTCCTTCGAGTTCCGCATCAACGGCGAAGACCCCGGCCGCGGCTTCCTCCCCGCCCCCGGCACCGTCACCCGCTTCTCCCCGCCCACCGGCCCCGGCGTCCGCCTCGACACCGGCGTCGAAACCGGCTCGGTCATCGGCCCCGCCTGGGACTCCCTCCTCGCCAAACTCATCGTCACCGGCGCCACCCGCGAACAGGCCCTACAACGCGCCGCCCGCGCACTCGCCGAGTTCGACATCGACGGCATGGCCACCGCCATCCCCTTCCACCGCGCCGTCGTCACCGACCCCGCCTTCACCACGAACCCCTTCACGATCCACACCCGCTGGATCGAAACCGAGTTCGTCAACAACATCCCCGCCTTCGTGGTCCCCCCCACCGAGGACACCGAAGACGAACCCGGCCGCGAAACCGTGGTCGTCGAGGTCGGCGGCAAACGCCTCGAAGTCTCCCTCCCGTCCTCGCTCGGCATGACCCTGGCCCGCACCGCCGCGGCCGGCGGAGCCAAGCCCAAGCGCCGCGCCGCGAAGAAGTCCGGCCCGGCCGCCTCCGGCGACACCCTGGCCTCCCCCATGCAGGGAACCATCGTCAAGGTCGCCGTCGAGGAAGGCCAGCAGGTCAACGAAGGCGACCTCATCGTCGTCCTCGAAGCCATGAAGATGGAACAACCCCTCAACGCCCACCGCTCCGGCACCATCGTCGGCCTCAACGCCGAAGTCGGCGCCTCCCTCACCTCCGGCGCCACCATCTGCGAAATCAAAGACTGACACGCCCGTTCTACGGAACGGATGCGGAAGGCGGTACCACCGGACCACCCGGGGGTACCGCCTTCCGGCATGTCAGGGCACCCGCGCGAAGGCCCGTACGGGCATCCGAGCGTGTCCCGTCCGGCCCGGCCGGTGACGTCCCGCTTTTAGTTCCTCTGTAGTTCCTTTCACACTTCGCTGAATAATGCGCGAACCCGTGACGGAATATCACCAGGGTTTGAATAGCAGCGCATTGTTGCTTTCTCTTTCATCGCGGAGACTATTAACAGCTTCCGCTGAAAGGAACCTAGAGATGTCTGAGGAGAGGTACATGGACGCTGCCGTGATTGTCGTGGGCGCGGGTCCGGCCGGGCTGACGCTCGCCGGTGAGCTGCGGCTCGCGGGAGTCGATGTCATCGTTCTGGAGCGACTTCCCCAGCGCACGGGAGAATCCCGTGGCCTCGGGTTCACCGCCCGCACGATGGAAGTCTTCGACCAGCGGGGCATCCTGCCCCGTTTCGGTGACGTCGAGACGAGCAACCACGGGCACTTCGGCGGGATCCCGGTCGACTTCTCCGTGCTCGAAGGGGCCCTCCAGGCCGCCAAGACGGTGCCGCAGTCGGCGACCGAGACGCACCTGGAGGAATGGGCGACCAGCGTCGGCGCCGACCTGCGGCGCGGACACGAGGTGCTGTCCATCGACGACGACGGTGACGGGGTCTCCGTCGAGGTCCGCGGACCCGGCGGCGTCACCACGCTGCGCGCCGCCTACCTGGTCGGATGCGACGGCGGGCGCAGCATGGTGCGCAAGGCGGTCGGTTTCGACTTCCCCGGCACGGCCTCGACGATGGAGATGTTCCTCGCCGACCTGAAGGGCATCGAGCTGGAGACCCGGATGATCGGGGAGACGCTGCCCGGCGGCATGGTCATGGTCGGCCCGCTGCCCGGCGGCATCACCCGCATCATCGTGTGCGAGCGCGGCACCCCGCCGCGCCGCCGCCAGAGCCCCCCGGAGTTCCAGGAGGTCGCGGACGCCTGGAAGCGGCTCACGGGCGACGACATCTCGCACGCCGAGCCGGTGTGGGTGAGCTCGTTCGGCGACGCCACGCGGCAGGTGACCGAATACCGGCGCGGACGGGTGCTGCTCGCGGGAGACTCCGCGCACATCCACCTGCCGGCCGGCGGCCAGGGCATGAACACCAGCATCCAGGACGCCGTGAACCTGGGCTGGAAGCTCGCCGCCGAGGTCAACGGCTGGGCGCCGCAGGGCCTGCTGGACACGTACCACACCGAACGGCACGCCGTCGGCAAGCGCCTCCTGATGAACACCCGGGCACAGGGCCTGCTCTTCCTCAGCGGCCCGGAGGTGCAGCCGCTCCGCGACGTGCTCGGCGAGCTGATCGGGTACGAGGACGTCGCCAAGCACCTCGCCGCCATGGTGAGCGGGCTGGAGATCAGCTACGACGTCGGCTACGGCGACCACCCGCTCCTCGGCCGGCGCATGCCGCACGTGGAGCTGACGATCGGACAGCGCCGCAGGACGAGCCGGGAACTGCTGCACTCGGCCCGCGGAGTCCTGCTCGACTTCGAGGACAACGCACGGCTGCGCTCCCGGGCCGCCGGCTGGGCCGACCGCGTCGACATCGTCACCGCCGAGCCGGGCGAAACGGCCCCGGCGAGCGGGCTCCACGGAACCTCCGCCGTGCTGATCCGCCCCGACGGCTATGTGGCCTGGGCCGCGCCCGGCAGCCACCACGACCTGCCGATGGCCCTGGAGCGGTGGTTCGGCAAGCCCCTCGCGGTCTGAGACCAGCCCGCACCGACCCCGCAGACGCAGTCACATCAGCCGGACCACTGGAGACACAGACCCATGGCTACCACCCAAGCAACGATCGCCCGGCCCAGCGCCGGTCCGGCCGAGGAGCGCCGCGCCGTCGTCGCCGCGGCCCGCACGGTCTTCGCCCGCGAGGGCTGGACGCACACCGCCGTCGACGCCGTGGCCGAGGAAGCCGGGCTGGAGCAGGGCACCGTAGAGCACTACTTCAAGGACAAGGAACAGCTGCTGCTGTCCGTCCTGCTCGACGGCGCGGCCTCCGTCGCCGCCGCCCTGACCGTCATCGCCGAGGACCACCTCGTCGACGTCACGGACCTGGAGCGGGACCTGACCACCCTCGGGCGCGCCTGGCTCTCGCCGCTCGCCGTGTTCCCCGAGCACTTCGCCGTCGTACGCCACCTCAGCGCCGAGATCGTCCGACTCCCGGGCGGCGTGGTGGAGATGTGGCAGACCTCCGGCCCGCGGCAGGCACAGCGCGAGCTCGCACGCCGGCTCCAGCGCCTCGGCGACGCCGGACTCCTCGACATCCCCGACAGCGACCACGCTGCCGGCCGATTCATCCAACTGGTCGCGGGTGGCGTCGTCCAGGCCTCGTTCCACGGCGCACTGCCGCTGTCGGAGTTCGAGACCGACTCCCTCGTCACGGCCGGTGTCGCGGACTTCATCCGCCTGTTCAGCCCCGCGACCGCGCGCTGACCCCACGGAAGAGAGAAGACATGCACAGCACCCTGATCGTGGCTCGGATGGACCTGGCGTCCAGCACCGAGGTCGCCAAGCTCTTCGGCGAGTTCGACTCGACCGAGATGCCGCACCGGATGGGCACCCGCCGCCGCCAGCTGTTCTCGTACAAGGGCCTGTACTTCCACCTGCAGGACTTCGACGGCGACAACGGCGGCGAGCTGATCGAGCAGGCCAAGTCGGACCCCCGCTTCGTCGGCATCAGCCAGGACCTCAAGCCATTCATCGAGGCCTACGACCCGCTGACCTGGCGCTCGCCGGCCGACGCGATGGCCACCCGCTTCTACGACTGGACGGCCTCCAAGTGAAGCCGCTCCGCCACGACATGATGGGAGGCCACCGCTAGTGGGCCGCCGTGTAGTGATCACCGGTGTCGGTGTGCTGGCACCCGGAGGAATCGGTGCCAAGAACTTCTGGAGTCTGCTGAGCGAAGGCCGCACAGCGACCCGGGGCATCACCTTCTTCGACCCCTCCTCCTTCCGCTCCCAGATCGCGGCCGAGGCCGACTTCGACCCGGAGCTGCACGGGCTGACGCCCCAGGAGATCCGCCGCATGGACCGCGCCGCGCAGTTCGGCGTGGTCACCGCCCGCGAGGCGCTCGCGGACAGCGGCCTGGACCTGGCCGGCTTCGACCCGCACCGCACCGGCGTCACCATCGGCAGCGCGGTCGGCGCCACCACCGGACTCGACAACGAGTACCGCGTGGTCAGCGACGGCGGCCGCCTCGACCTGGTGGACCACTCGTACGCGCCCCAGCACCTCTACAACCACTTCGTGCCGAGCTCCTTCTCGGCCGAGGTGGCCTGGGCGGTCGGCGCGGAGGGCCCGGCCACGGTGGTGTCCACCGGCTGCACCTCCGGCCTGGACTCCGTCGGCCACGCCGTCGAGCTGATCCGCGAGGGCACCGCCGACGTGATGATCGCCGGCGCCACCGACGCCCCGATCTCGCCGATCACCATGGCGTGCTTCGACGCCATCAAGGCGACGACCCCGCGCAACGACGACCCCGAGCACGCCTCGCGGCCGTTCGACAGCACCCGCAACGGCTTCGTACTGGGCGAGGGCTCCGCCGTGTTCGTCCTGGAGGAGCTGGAGAACGCCAGGAAGCGCGGCGCGCACATCTACGCCGAGATCGCCGGCTACGCCTCCCGCTGCAACGCCTTCCACATGACGGGCCTGCGCCCCGACGGCCGCGAGATGGCCGAGGCCATCCGCGTAGCCCTCGACGAGGCGCGGATGAACCCCGAGTCGGTCGACTACATCAACGCGCACGGCTCGGGCACCAAGCAGAACGACCGGCACGAGACGGCCGCCTTCAAGCTGAGCCTCGGCGACCACGCGTACCGCACGCCCGTCAGCTCCATCAAGTCGATGGTGGGCCACTCGCTGGGAGCCATCGGCTCCATCGAGATCGCGGCGTCCGTCCTCGCGATGGAACACAACGTGGTGCCGCCCACCGCGAACCTGCACACCCCGGACCCGGAGTGCGACCTCGACTACGTCCCGCTCGTCGCGCGCGACCACCGCACCGACGCGGTCCTGACCGTCGGCAGCGGCTTCGGCGGATTCCAGAGCGCGATGGTGCTGGCCCGTCCTGAGAGGAGCGCGTCATGAGCGCCAAGGCAGTGATCACCGGTATCGGCGTCGCCACCCCCAACGGGCTCGGTGTGGAGGAGTTCTGGGCCGCCACCCGGGTCGGCAAGAACGCCATCGACCGGATCACACGCTTCGACCCGTCCTCGTACCCCTCCCGGCTGGCCGGCGAGATCCGCGGGTTCGAGGTCGAGGAGCACCTGCCGAGCCGGCTGATCCCGCAGACCGACCGGATGACGCGGCTCGCGCTGGTCGCCGCCGACTGCGCCTTCGAGGACGCCGGCGTCAAGCCCGGGGACATCCCCGAGTACGAGATGGGCGTGGTCACCGCCTCCACCTCGGGCGGCTTCGAGTTCGGCCAGAACGAGCTGAAGAACCTGTGGAGCCAGGGCAGCCAGTACGTCTCGGCCTACCAGTCCTTCGCCTGGTTCTACGCCGTCAACAGCGGCCAGATCTCCATCCGCAACGGCATGCGCGGCCCCTCCGGCGTCGTCGTCAGCGACCACGCCGGCGGCCTCGACGCCATCGCGCAGGCCCGGCGGCAGATCCGCAAGGGCAGCAAGCTGATCTTCTCCGGCGGCTTCGACGCCTCGATCTGCCCGTGGGGCTGGGTCGCGCAGATCGCCGGCGGCCGCCTGTCCACCAGCGATGAGCCGGAGCGCGCCTACCTGCCCTTCGACCGGGCGGCCTCCGGGTACGTGCCCGGTGAGGGTGGCGCGCTGCTGATCCTGGAGGACGAGGAGACCGCCCGCGCCCGCGGCGCGCAGAACGTCTACGGCGAGATCGCCGGGTACGGGGCGACCTTCGACCCGAAGCCGGGCAGCGGCCGCGAGCCGGGCCTGCGCCGCGCCATCGAGGCGGCCCTGGCCGACGCGGGCGTCGGGCCCGGCGACGTCGACGTGGTCTTCGCCGATGCCGCCGGCACCCCGCGGCTGGACCGCGAGGAAGCCGACGCGATCACCGCGGTCTTCGGACCGAACGGGGTCCCGGTCACCGCGCCCAAGACGATGACCGGCCGGCTGTACTCCGGTTCGGCCCCCGTGGACGTGGTCTCGGCCGTCCTCGCCATGCGCGAGGGCCTGATCCCGCCCACCACCAACGTCGAACTCTCCCCCGAGTACGCGATCGACCTGGTCACCGGGCAGCCCCGCACCGCTTCGCTGCGCAGCGCCCTGGTGCTGGCGCGCGGCGTCGGCGGCTTCAACTCGGCGGTTCTGGTGCGCGCCCCGCACTGAACGCCGTACGGGACGGCGTCTGCCGTGACGCCACTGCCCTGACCGGCGGCGGGCCGCCCGTCCCCCCCACCCCCGTACTTCTTCCGCCCCGTTCCGGACCGCCCCGCACCGCGCGGGCCGTCCGGGGGGCGGCACCCACGACGCACCGACGAGAGGCAAGGAAGCACATGTCCAAGCAGGAGTTCACCACCGAAGACCTCAAGCGCATCCTCCTTGAGGGCGCGGGCGCCGGCGACGGCGTCGACCTCGACGGCGACATCCTCGACAGCGACTTCGAGGAGCTCGGCTACGAGTCGCTCGCGCTGCTGGAGACCGGCGGCCGCATCGAACGCGAGTACGGCATCTCGCTCGACGACGACATCTTCGCGGACAACCGCACCCCGCGGACCCTGGTCGCCGCCGTCAACAGATACCTCCAGGACCTCGTCACCGCCTGATCGCCCTTCCCGGATTTTGGAGTACTGAGACATGTCGCAGCAGGACAAGCGGGTCGCCCTCGTCACCGGCGGCACCAGCGGAATCGGGCTGGCCGCGGCCCGCCTCCTGGCCGGCTCGGGCCACCAGGTGTTCATCGGCGCCCGCAACGCCGACAACGTCGCGGAGACCGTCAAGACGCTCCAGGCCGAGGGCCTGGACGTCGACGGCACGACCCTCGACGTCCGTTCCACCGACGACGCCATCGCCTTCGTCCAGGCCGCGGTCGACCGCTTCGGCCCCGTGGACGTCCTGGTGAACAACGCCGGGCGCAGCGGCGGCGGAGTCACCGCCGACATCGACGAGAGCCTCTGGCACGACGTCATCGACACCAACCTGAACAGCGTCTTCCGCATGACCCACGCCGTGCTCAACACCGGCGGCATGCGCAACAAGGACCGCGGCCGCATCATCAACATCGCCTCGACCGCCGGCAAGCAGGGCGTCGTGCTCGGAGCGCCCTACTCGGCCTCCAAGCACGGAGTCGTCGGCTTCACCAAGGCGCTGGGCAACGAGCTGGCCCCGACCGGCATCACCGTGAACGCGGTCTGCCCCGGCTACGTCGAGACCCCGATGGCGCAGCGCGTCCGGCAGGGCTACGCGGCCGCGTACAGCGCCTCCGAGGAAGCCATCCTCGAAAGGTTCCAGTCGAAGATCCCGCTCGGCCGCTACTCCACGCCGGAAGAGGTCGCCGGCCTCGTCGGCTACCTGGCCTCGGACACCGCCGCCTCCATCACCTCGCAGGCGCTCAACGTCTGCGGCGGCCTCGGCAACTTCTGAGCCGGCCCGCCGCCCGCCCGCCGCAACGACCCCGAATTCCAAGGAGCATGAGCATGTCGCAGCCCGGCCCGCGCGAGGTGGAGCACGAGATCAGGATCTCGGCGCCGCCCACCGCCGTCTACCGGCTGATCGCCGAGGTGCAGAACTGGCCGCAGATCTTCCCGCCCACGATCTACGTGGACCACGTGGAGCAGGGCGAGGGCACCGAGCGCATCCGCATATGGGCCACCGCCAACGGTGAGCCGAAGAACTGGACCTCGCACCGCACCCTGGACCCGGAGAACCTGCGGATCACCTTCCGCCAGGAGGTCTCCGTACCCCCGATCGCCTCCATGGGCGGCACCTGGATCATCGAAGCCGTCAACGCGGAGGTCTCCCGGGTCCGGCTGCTGCACGACTACCGGGCCGTCGACGACGACCCGGCGGGCCTGGCGTGGATCGACGAGGCCGTCGACCGCAACTCCCGCTCCGAGCTGGCCGCGCTGAAGAAGAACATCGAACTGGTCCACGGCTCCGAGGACCTGACGTTCTCCTTCGAGGACACCGTCCAGATCGACGGCTCCGCGAAGGACGCGTACGACTTCATCAACGAGGCCGACCTCTGGGAGGAGCGCCTCCCCCACGTCGCGAAGGTGCGGCTGGACGAGGACGTCCCGGGCCTGCAGACGCTGGAGATGGACACCCGGGCCAAGGACGGCTCGGTGCACACCACCAAGTCCTACCGGGTGACCTTCCCGCACGAGAAGATCGCCTACAAGCAGGTCACCCTGCCGGCGCTGATGACCCTGCACACCGGCTACTGGACGTTCGCGGAGAACGACAACGGCGTCGCCGCGTCCTCCCAGCACACGGTGACCATCAACACCGAGAACATCGCCCGCATCCTGGGCCCGGAGGCGACCGTCGCCGACGCCCGGGAGTACGTGCGCACCGCGCTCAGCACCAACAGCCGCGCCACGCTCGGGTACGCCAAGGCGTACGCGGAAGCCAAGGCGGTCTGACCGTGACCGGGGACTTCACGCACACGCAGGTGATCGTGGTGGGCGCCGGGCCGGTCGGGCTGATGCTCGCGGGCGAACTGCGGCTGGCCGGCGCGGACGTGGTGGTCCTCGAGAAGCTGACCGCACCGACCACGGAGTCGCGGGCGTCCACCCTGCACGCCCGCACCATGGAGGTACTCGACTCGCGCGGGCTGCTCGCCCGGCTGGGAGAGGTGCCCCGGGAGCCCAACGGACACTTCGGGGGCATCCCGCTCGACCTCACGCTCCCCGGCCCGTACCCGGGCCAGTGGAAGGTCCAGCAGATCCGCATGGAGGAGTTGCTGGGGGAGTGGGCGCAGGACCTCGGCGCGGACGTCCGGCGCGGCCACGAGCTGACCGGACTGACCGTGACCGGGGAGCACGTCGAGGCACGGGTGCTGCGCGCGGACGGGACGACGGCGTCCTTCCGGGCCAAGTGCCTCGTCGGCTGCGACGGCGAGAACAGCGCGGTACGGCGCCTGGGAGGGTTCGCTTTCCCAGGGGTCGACGCGCGGCGCGAGCTGCTGCGCGCCGACGTCGCCGGCATCGACGTACCGAACCGCCGCTTCCAGCGGCTGGAGGGCGGACTCGCCATCGCGGCCCGGCGTCCCGACGGAGTGACCCGGGTGATGGTGCACGAGTTCGGCGCGGCGCCGCGCGGCGGTACGCCGTCGTTCGAGGACGTGGCCGACACCTGGAAGCGCGTCACCGGGGAGGACATCACCGGCGGAACCCCGCTGTGGGTGAACTCCTTCGGCGACGCCTCCCGGCAGGCCTCCGCCTACCGCGACTACCGCCTCCTGCTGGCGGGCGACGCCGCCCACCAGCAGATGCCCGTCGGCGGCCAGGCGCTGAACCTCGGCCTCCAGGACGCCGTCAACCTCGGCTGGAAGCTGGCCGCCCAGGTGTGCGAGCGGGCCCCCGAGGGGCTGCTCGACAGCTACCACACCGAGCGCCACGCGGTCGGCGCCCGAATCCTGAGCAACATCCGGGCGCAGGCCCTGCTGCTGCTCGGCGCGGGCGAGGTCGACGCGGCCCGGCAGGTCATGGCGGAGCTCGTGGGCCAGGAAGACGTACGGGCCCACCTGGCCGGGATGATCGCCGGGCTGGACATCCGCTACGACGTCGGGCCGGGCACCCACCCGCTGCTCGGCCGCCGGCTGCCGCAACTGCGGCTGACCACCGCGGACGGACCCGTCACCAGCACCTCGCTGCTGCGGACCGGGCACGGCGTCCTGCTGCTGCCCGACGGCGCAGGCGCGCGGCTGCGGGACCGGGCGGCCCCCTGGGCCGGCCTCGTCGACACGGTCACCGCCACCGGGGCGGACCCGGGCGCAGCGGCCGTACTGGTCCGGCCCGACGGACACGTCGTGTGGGCGGCAGGGGAGGGCGACGGCGAAGGCGCCGGGCTCACCGAGGCCCTGACCCGCTGGTTCGGCACGCCGGGCAAGGCGGTCGCATCCGCATCATCCGAATCCGCATCACCCGCATCCACATCCGCCGCAGTGACGGCGAAGCGAAGGAGAACAGGCATGGCAGGCAGGCTCAACGGCAAGACCGCGCTGGTCACGGGTTCGAGCCGCGGCATGGGCCGCGCGACGGCCGTCCGGCTGGCCGCGGAAGGCGCCCTCGTCGCCGTCCACTACACGTCGAACGAGTCGGCCGCCGAGGACGTCGTCTCCTCCATCGAGAAGGACGGCGGCCGTGCCTTCACCGTCAAGGCCGAACTGGGCGTGGCCGGCGACGTCCACGAGCTGTTCCTCGGCCTGGAGAAGGGCCTGCGGGAGCGCACCGGCGGTACCGACCTGGACATCCTGGTCAACAACGCCGGCGTGATGGGCGGGGTCAAGGCCGAGGACACCACCCCCGAGATCTTCGACCGGCTCTTCGCGGTCAACGCGAAGGCGCCGTTCTTCCTCATCCAGCGGGCGCTGAAGAACATGCCCGACGGCGGCCGCATCATCAACATCTCCTCCGGCCTGACCCACTTCGCCAACCCGGACGAGATCGCGTACGCGATGACGAAGGGCGCCGTGGAGCAGCTCGCGCTGCACTTCGCGAAGCTCCTCGGCCCGCGCAACATCACCGTCAACAGCGTGGCGCCGGGCATCACCCGCAACGGCAACCCCATGTTCGACATCCCGGAGGCCGTCGAGGCCATGGCGGGCCTGTCCGCCTTCAACCGGGTCGGCGAGCCGGACGACGTCGCCGACGTGGTGGCCTTCCTCGCCACCGCCGAGGCCCGCTGGATCACCGGCTCCTTCGTCGACGCCACCGGCGGCACCCTGCTCGGCTGAACCGCCGGCCCGCGCGGCCCCCCTCCCCACCCGGACCAGACCAGAACCAGGACGAGGACCATGACATCCGTCTCGACCACGACACCGAAACCAGGGCTTCTCGGCCTCTGGGGCCTGCTGTTCGTCCTGGCGGGCAACATGCTCCTCGACGCACTGGAGGTGTCGGTCGCGCTGGTGGCGCTGCCGTCCGCCAGCGACGACCTGCACCTGGCCCCACCCCAGGCGCAGTGGGTGGTGACCGGGTTCGCCGCGGGTTTCGGCGGGCTGCTGCTCTTCGGCGGCCGGCTGGTCGCGCTGCTGGGCCGCCGGCCCGTCTACCTCGCGGCGCTCGCCGTGTTCGCGGCGGCCTCGCTCGCCGGAGCCCTCGCGGACGACGTGTACGTACTGGTCGCCAGCCGCGTGGTGAAGGGCTTCTGCGCCGCGCTGACCGCCCCCACCGGGATGGCGATCATCACCTCCGTCTTCCCCGAGGGGCGGGCGCGCGGCCGGGCCGTCGCCATCTACTCTCTCTTCGGCGCGGGCGGCTTCTCCGCCGGACTCGTGCTGTCCGGGGCCCTCACCGAGGCCAGCTGGCGCTGGGCCTTCGCCTTCCCGGCGCCCGTGGCGCTGCTGCTGCTCGCCGCCGGGCTGCGGCTGATCCCCCGCGACGGCCCGGTGCCGGTCGCGGCCGGCGGGAAGGCGTCCGGCGGCTACAACACCGCGAGCGCGCTCAGCCTCACCGGAGCCGTACTGGCAATGGTGTACGCCGTCACGTCGGTGCCCGGTGCCGGATGGAACGACCCCCGGACCCTGGGCGGCTTCGCCCTCGCGGCGCTGCTCGGCACCGTGTTCGTCCGGCGCGAGCTGACCGGCGGCCACCCGCTGGTACACCTCGAACTGCTGTCGCGGGAGCCGCTGGTGCGCTCCGCACTCGGCGCCGGCGCGCTCAACGGCTCGTACCTCGGGCTGCTCTTCGTAAGCACGCTGCACCTGCAACAGCGGGCTGGCTGGAGCCCGTTGGAGACGGGCCTGGCCTTCCTGCCGGCCAGCGCGCCCCTCGTGCTGACCGCGCTCCACTCGGGCCGGATCACGGCCCGGTTCGGCCCGGCCCGGCTGATCGCCGCCGGCGCCGCGGCCGCGCCGCTCGGATACGCCCTGTACCCGCGCGACGGCCGTGCGGACCTCTCCTACGCCACCGACGTCCTGCCCACGATGCTGCTCGTCGGCGCCGCGTTCGTCCTCGCCTTCACCGCCTTCCACCTCCAGGCCACCGCGGCGGTCCCGGACGGCCGGCAGGCGGCGGCGAGCGGGCTCTACCAGACCGCCGTCCAACTCGGCGCGGCCCTGGTGACGGCGGCGGCCGCCGCGCTCTACCCGTCCGGACCCGGCCGCTCCCTGCTGCTGGTCACGGCCGTCGGACTGGCCGGCTTCCTCCTCGCACTCCGCGGTCTCTGGCCGCGGCGGGCGGTGCCCGGCACCGCCCCCTGATCCCCCACACCACATCTCCACCCATGAAAGGAACAACCATGTCGAACGAGCCTCTGCGGCTTGCAGTGATCAACAGCAGTGTCCGTGAGGGCCGGTTCGGTCCCGTCGTCGGCGACTGGTTCGCCGGGCTCGCCAAGGAGCGCACGGACCTGATCGTCGACGTGATCGACCTCGCCGACCACGACCTGCCCGCAGCGATCTCGCACAACCCGTCCGAGGAGGCGGCCGGGATCCTCGCGAAGATCTCGCCGCGCCTGGAGCAGGCCGACGCCTACGTCGTCGTGACGCCGGAGTACAACCACAGCTTCCCGGCCTCGCTGAAGCACCTCATCGACTGGCACTACACGCAGTGGCGCGCCAAGCCGGTCGGCTTCGTCTCGTACGGCGGTCTGGCCGGCGGCCTGCGATCGGTCGAGCAGCTGCGCCCGATCTTCGCCGAACTGCACGCGGTCACCGTCCGCGACGCGGTCAGCTTCCACATGGCGTGGGACCAGTTCGGCGAGGACGGCAAGCCGAAGGACGAGACCGGCCCGGCCGGCGCCGCCAAGGTGCTGCTGGACCAGCTGGGCTGGTGGGCCCAGGCGCTCCGCGAGGCCCGCGCCAAGACCCCGTACCAGGCCTGACGGGGTGACGGGGGTGCGCCCCGCACGGCGCACCCCCGCCCCCGCCCTCCCACCCTCCCGACCACGGCCCGCCCAAGGGGGTTATGACATGACCACTGCGCCGGGTCGAAGGGACACGGCCCAACCGCGGTTCACGGTGGAACCCGGCCGGCTGGACCTGTGGCTGGTGCACAGCCCGCCGGGCGCCGACGCGGGGGAGCTGGACCGCTCCGAACTGGACGGCGCCGAACGGCGCCGCGCCGACGCCTTCGTCCGCCCGGACGACGGACTCCTCTACACCGCCGCCCACATCGCGCTCCGCAGACTGCTCGGCCGCTACACCGGCACCGCCCCGCAGGGCCTGCGCTTCGTCCGCGAGAGCTGCTCCGACTGCGGTGAGGAGCACGGCCGGCCCGTCCTGGCCGGGGCCCCCTCGCCGCCCCTGCACTTCTCGCTCTCGCACAGCGCCGGGATCGCCCTCGTGGGCGTCGCGGCCGTACCGGTCGGGGTGGACGTGGAGCGGCTCCCCCGGCCGGCCGCCGTGGAGTACTGCGTACCTTCGCTGCACCCCTGGGAGCGCGCCGAGATCGACGGGGTCCACGGCGCGGACCGGACCAGGCAGTTCGGCCGGATCTGGACCCGCAAGGAGGCTTTTCTCAAGGGCATCGGCACGGGCCTGAGGCGGCCCCCGGCCCAGGACTACCTCGGCGAGGACCGGACCGCGCACCCGGACGGCTGGGCCGTCCTCGACGTGCCCTGCGGGCCGGGCCACGTCGCCGCGGCGGCCGTACGCGCCGGGGCCTTGCGGACGGTCGACGTACGCCGGCTGTCCCGCGAATGGCTGCGCGTCCCCGACCCGCGCTCCGGGGACCGGCCGACGAGCGCCCCGCCCCACCTCCCGTCGGAGCACGCCCCCCGACCGATGACGACCCACGACCAGAAGGGCACGAGAGCATGACCCGCACCGCATTCGTCTTCCCGGGCCAGGGCTCACAGCGCGTGGGCATGGGCCGCGACCTGTACGCCCTCCGGCCGGAGCTCGCCGACCGCTACTTCAGGGACGCCGACGACGTCCTCGGCGTCCCCCTGTCGCGGCTGTGCCTGTACGGGTCCGCCGCCGAGCTGGCCGATCCCGCGATCGCCCAGCCGGCCGTGTTCCTGACGAGCCTCATCACCCACGCGATCCTCCGCGACCGGGGCATCGAGGCGGACGCGGTCGCGGGCCACAGCCTGGGCGAGTACACGGCGCTGACCGCCGCCGGCGTACTGCACTGGACCGACGCCCTGGAACTCGTACGGCTGCGCGGCGAACTGGTCGCCACCACGAACGACCGGGTGCCCAGCGCCACGGCCGCCGTCATCGGCCTGAACCGCGCCGAGGTGCGCTGGCTGTGCACCGAGGCCGCCCGCGACACCGGCCGGGTCGTGGAGGTCACCGGCGACAACGAGCCGGGCCAGACGGCGGTGTCCGGCGAGGCCGCCGCGGTGGACCGGCTGATCAGCCTGGCCCGCGCGGCGGGAGCGGTACGGGTCAAGGAGATCGCGACCGGCGGCCCCTTCCACACGAGCCTGCTCCGCGACATCGAGGCCGAGTTCACCGAGGCGCTCATCGGCACCCACTTCAACAACCCGCGGACCCCGCTGGTCTCCAGCGTCACCGGCACCGAAGTGACCACCGCCACCGAAGCCGTGGTCGCGCTGCGCGCCCAGCTCACCAGCCCGGTGCGGTGGACGGAGACGGTACGGCTGCTCGCCGCCCGCGGCACCACGCACTTCGTGGAGGTCGGACCCGGGCTCGTGCTGACCGCCCTGGGCCGCCGGATCGCGCCCCGCACGCGCGCGCTGGCCACCGGGACCACCCGCCAGGTCGAGCTGACCGTCGCCGCGTTCGCCGCCCGGCGCGACGCCTCCGCCGCCTGACCACCCGACCGACGTACGAGAATTGAGGAAGACGATGCCCGCAGCAGACGCCACGATCCTGAGCCGGATCGACGAGCTCACCGAGATCAAGGAAGGGGCGCGGCGAGGCCCGGACGAGGCGGCCACCGAGCGCCAGCACGCCAAGGGCAAGCTGACCGCACACGAGCGGATCGCGCTGCTCCTGGACAAGGGCTCGTTCAACGAGGTGGAACCGCTGCGCCGGCACCGCGCGAGCGGCTTCGGACTGGAGCACAAGAAGCCGCACGGCGACGGAGTGATCACCGGCTGGGGCTCCGTCCACGGCCGCACGGTCTTCGTCTACGCCCACGACTTCCGGGTCTTCGGCGGCGCCCTGGGCGAGGCCCACGCCCAGAAGATCCACAAGATCATGGACCTGGCGGAGGCGGCCGGCGCCCCGCTGGTCTCCCTGAACGACGGCGCGGGCGCCCGTATCCAGGAGGGCGTCTCCGCGCTGGCCGGTTACGGCGGCATCTTCCAGCGCAACACCCGCGCCTCCGGGGTGATCCCGCAGATTTCCGTGATGCTCGGCCCGTGTGCGGGCGGAGCCGCGTACTCCCCGGCCCTCACCGACTTCGTCTTCATGGTCCGCGAGACCTCGCAGATGTTCATCACCGGACCCGACGTCGTCAAGGCCGTCACCGGCGAGGAGATCACCCAGAACGGCCTCGGCGGCGCCGACGTCCACTCCGCGGTCTCCGGCGTCTCGCACTTCGCCTACGACGACGAGGAGCACTGCATCGAGGACGTGCGCTACCTCCTGTCGCTGCTGCCGGCGAACAACCGGGAGATGTCGCCCGTCGAGCGTTCCGGCGACCCCTGCGACCGGCTCACGGACGCGCTGCTCGACCTGGTCCCGGCCGATCCCGGCCAGGCGTACGACATCCGCAAGGTCATCGTCGAGGTCGTGGACGACGGCGAGTACTTCGAGGTCCACCCCGCCTGGGCCACCAACATCGTCTGCGCGCTGACCCGGCTCGACGGACACGTCGTCGGCGTCGTCGCCAACCAGCCCGCGTCCATGGCCGGGGTGCTGGACATCGAGGCCTCCGAGAAGGCGGCCCGCTTCGTGCAGTTCTGCGACGCCTTCAACATCCCGCTGGTCACCCTCGTGGACGTCCCCGGCTTCCTGCCCGGCGTGGACCAGGAGCACAACGGCATCATCCGGCGCGGGGCGAAGCTGCTCTACGCGTACTGCAACGCGACCGTGCCGCGGATCTCGCTCGTGCTGCGCAAGGCGTACGGGGGCGCGTACATCGTCATGGACTCCCGCTCCATCGGCGCGGACCTGGCGCTGGCCTGGCCCACCAACGAGATCGCGGTGATGGGCGCCGAGGGCGCGGCGAACGTGGTCTTCCGCCGCGAGATCAACGCGGCCGACGACCCCGACGCCGTACGGCAGCAGCGGATCGCCGAGTACAAGAACGAGCTGATGCACCCGTACTACGCGGCCGAACGCGGCCTCATCGACGACGTCATCGACCCCCGCGAGACCCGCTCGGTCCTCATCCGCTCCCTGGACATGCTCCGGGCGAAGCACGCCGACCTGCCGTCGCGCAAGCACGGCAACCCGCCGCAGTGACCGTCCCGCCCCGCCCCCGCCCCACCGCACACCGAGGAAGAGCACCCATGACAGAGCAGAAGACCGTCCTGGTCACCGCGGCGACCGGGAACGTCGGCCCGCACGCCGTGCGCCAGCTGCTGGCGGCGGGAGTGAAGGTCCGCGCGCTGGTCCTGAAGGACGATCCGAACATCAGCCGGCTGCCGGAGGGCACCGAGCTCCACGAGGGCGACCTGCGGGACCCCGACAGCCTGGACGCGGCCCTGGACGGCGTCGACGGCGTGTTCCTCATGTGGCCGTTCTTCACCACACCGGTGAACACCGCGCCCGCCGTCGTACGGAAGATCGAGCGGGCGGCCCGCAAGGTCGTCCTGGTCTCCTCGATCGGCGTGCACATCGGCCTGGAGCGCGTCGACAACAACTGCCACGCCTACCTGGAGGAGCTGCTGGAGGCCACCACGCTGGAGTGGACCTTCCTGCGCACCACCGGCTTCCAGGCCAACGCCCTCGGCTTCGCCCCGCAGATCGTCTCCACCGGCACGGTGTACTTCCCCTACGGGGCCGCCGTACGCACCTCGGTCCACGAGGGCGACCTCGCGGCCGTCGGCGTGGCCGCGCTCGCCGGTACGGGCCACGGCGGACAGAAGTACCTGGTGACCGGGCCGGAGGCGCTGTCGCAGGAGGAGCAGGTCCGCGTCATCGGCGAGGTCGTCGGCCGCGAACTGGGCTGGCAGGACGTGGAGCACGAGGACGCCCGCGCCGCCATGGTCGGGTCCGGCTGGCCGCCCTCGTACGCCGACGGCGCCCTGGACTACTTCGCCACGCTCACCAAGGAACCGGAGCTCGGCTCGACGGTCGTCGAGGACGTCACCGGCCGCCCGGCCCGCACGTTCCGGGACTGGGCCCACGAACACGCCGCGGCGTTCCGACCGCAGGCGTAGCACCGTGCGGCTGCCGAACCCCCGCGGCAGCCGCACTCCGCACCCCACTGATCCACAACGGAGTCGTCCCATGTCATCGGATCCCCCGATCCCCTCCCGGCCGGAAGCCGGATTCGTCACCTTCGGCGTGCTGAGAGTGGACACGCCGGAGACCGCCGCCACGCTGATGAAGACCCTGACCGGCGAGGTGGAGGGCTGGGTCCGGCACACCCCGGGCTTCATCTCCTCGCGGGTCCACCTCAGCGCGGACGGCCTCACCGTGATCAACCGCGGCGAGTGGACCGGCGAGGCGGCGTACCGCACCTCGTTCCAGGAGAACCCGGCCGGCGGAGTGCTGCACGCGCTGGGCTCCCGGCCCGGCGTCCTCGCGGCCACGGTCTTCTGCGGAGCCCCGGCCACCGGGGTCAGCGGCCCGGAGGCGGCGGAATCGCAACGTCCCGGTGTCGTGGTGGTCGCCACCCGGCACCTGGACGGCCACGGGGCGGCCCGCCGGGTACTGGACCTGCTCGCCGGGAGCGGCGAGTGGAAGCGGGAGTTCCCCGGCTTCATCTCGGCCACCCCGTACGTCGACCGGGACGGGACCACCTTCATCAACTACCCGATGTGGGTCAGCGAACTGGCCTACCAGTCCTGGATGGCGGACCCGCGCATCTCCGAGGGGCAGGAGGAGCTCGCCCGCCTGGAGGTGGCCCCGCCCGAGTACGTGCTGTGCACGGTCGCGGCCCAGGTGGACGCGGCCCCCCGAATCCCTACGAAGGAAGAGACGACCCGATGACCGCCACCACGCGGGAGACCGCGCAGGACGTGCAGGACGTGCAGGACGTACAGGAGACCGACGCCCGGTCCGTCGAAGCCGCCCTCGACGCGCTGTGGGAGACGATCTACGACCCCCAGAGCCGGGCGATCGTCGAGGAGCTCGGCATCGCGCGCGACTGGCGCATCCTCGAACTCGGCGCGGGCGCCGGCTCGATGGCGTACTGGTTCGCCGAGCTCGCCGACCAGGGCTCGGTGCTCGCCGTCGACACCAACATCGGCAAGCTCGACGCCAGCCGGGTCCCCAACCTGACCGTCCGCCAACTGGACGTGACCGAGGCCGACTTCGAGCCCGGTTCGTTCGACCTGATCTTCGCGCGGGCGTTCTTCGAGCACCTGGCGCACCCCGAGGACGTGCTCCGGCGGGCCGTCGAGTGGCTGGCCCCCGGCGGCCACCTCGTCGTGGAGGACTTCTACTTCCTGCCGAGCGAGCACTGCGCGACCGAGGTGGGGCGCTCGCTGGTCGGCGCGTACCTCAAGGGCTGGGAGGCCGCCGGGGCCGACATGCACTGGGGCCGCCGGCTGCCGGCGACCCTGGCGCGCGCCGGACTGTCCTCCGTCGACCTCCGGGTCACCCCGCTGGGACCGGGCCAGCACGCCGTCGACAATGAGCTGATGCGGCTGCGGATGAAGCTCCAGGGCGCCGGCCTGGTCGAGAACGGCCTGGTCAGCGCCGAGGACCTGGCCGCCTTCGTCGCCAACCTCGACGACCCCTCGGCCCGCGACGTCACGACGCTGCTGTTCTCCGCTTCCGGTCGGCGCGCCCCGGACGACTCCGGGCACTAGAGCCCCGGCGCGCCCGGCAGGTCCGAACCACACCACCCTCCCCGAGGACGGGAACCATGACTTCACCCTCGACCCGGCCCACCGGGCGCGGCCAGGCGGCCACGCTGGTGCTGGCCGGCACCCTGACCATCATGGCGGGCGCCACCGTGGCGCCCGCGATACCCGGCATCCGCGAGGCGTTCGCGGACACCCCCAACGCCGATCTGCTGGCGCGCATGATCACCACCACGCACGCGCTGGCCATCGTGCTGTTCTCACCCGTCGCCGGCCTCGTCGTGGACCGGCTCGGCCGCAAGCGCGCGCTCGTCACCGGCATGATCGCCTTCGGCCTCGGCGGCAGCTCCGGCGCGTACCTGCCCGACCTGATCAGCATGCTGGTCGGACGCGCGGTCCTCGGCATCGGCGTCTCGCTGATCATGACCAGCAGCATGGCCATGATCGCGGACCTCTACGAGGGCACCGACCGGCAGCGCCTGCTGGGCCGGCAGGCGGCCGCGGGTTCCTTCGGCGGCGTGGTCCTGCTCCTCGGCGGCGGCGCCCTGGCGGGACTTGACTGGCGCGTCGTCTTCCTCATCTACTTGCTGGGCGCCCTGCTGGTCATCCCGGCGCTGCTCTTCCTGCCCAAGGGCGGCGGCGGGACCGCCGCCACTCCGGTGGCGAAGGGGGACGCGGCCCCGGCCAAGCCGAAGGTGCCGGCCGGCATCCTGGCGGCGCTGGCCGCGATGATGCTGGGCCAGGTCGCCTTCTACTCCGTCCCCGTCCAGGTCCCCTTCCTGGTCGAGGACCACTTCAAGGCCGCCGCGGTGGTCTCCGGCGCGGTGATGGCCGTACAGACCTTCACCACCGGCATGGTCGCGATGCGGTTCGCGTTCTTCCGCCGGCTCGCGGGCGAGTACTCGCTCGCCGCGCTGTCCTTCCTCGCCATCGGCCTCGGCTACCTGGTCCTCGCGGTCGCTCCCAACGTGGCGGTGCTGGTCGTGGCCCTGCTGATCATGGGCACCGGCCTGGGCTTCCTGATGCCGAACCTCAACAACTGGGTCCTCGCCGAGGCGCCCGCCCAGGTCCGGGCCCGGTACGCGGGCCTGCTGACCACCGCGCTGTTCCTCGGTCAGTTCCTGGCCCCGATCCTGACCCAGCCGCTCGTCTCCTCCCTCGGCATCCAGCCGACCTTCGCCGTCGTCGCGGGCGCGGCCCTGCTCGTAGCGGTGGCCTACTACCTGGGCGGCCGCCGCGTCGCCGCCGGAAAGCGGGCCGCGGCCGGCACCACGGGCGCAGCGGGTGCACCCGTCGCACCGGGGGCCGACCCGGCCGCCGACTCCGCCTCGGACCGCCGTGCCCGCAAGGCCGCCGAGCGGTACGAGGTCCAGGAACTGGTCGACCGGCACCTGCTCGCGCTGGAGTCGGCCGTCCGGACCGGACGCCCCGGCGACGACACCCGCTCGGCCGCCGAGCGCCACCGCGACGTCTTCGTACCGGAGGTCCGCATCGGCTACCCCGACGGCACGGAGCGCGGCGCCGAGGGCCTGGACACCTTCCACGAGGAGGCGCGCCGCTACTGGGGCGCGGTCCGGGAGGTCAACGCCGAGTACGGCATCGACTTCGTGGACCAGGACCGGGCCCTCGTACGGGTGCACCAGATCGTCACCCACACCCCGGGAGCCGACGCCCCGGACACCGAACTCGACGTCATCGGCCACTACGAGGCCGAGGCGCTGCGCACGGCCGAGGGCTGGCGCTTCACCCGGCTGACCGTGCGGGCCGTCGAACCCGTCAACACCGAGCCCGACACCAGCTGAAAGGACGGCCCGCCATGAGTGCCGCCGAACACACCACCGGGCACACCGACCCGAGCGACACCGAGCCCGCCGTGCGCGTCGAGATCGCGCTCGACCTGACCTGCGTCCACTCGTACATCGGCTACACCCGCTTCGCACGGGCCGCCCGCCGGCACCGCGAGACGGGCGGCCGGGTGGACGTGGTTTTCCTCCCCTTCCAGGTGTCGCCCGACGCCCCGGCGGAAGGCCGACCGCTGTCGGAGGTCCACCTCGGCTTCTTCGGCACCGCGGAGCGGGCCGCGCGGGCCACCTCCTCGATGGCCGCGACGGGGGCGGCCGACGGCCTGGTACTGGACTTCGCGCGGGCCGTCCACGTCAACACCTTCGAGGCACACCGGCTGCTCGCCGCGGCCGCCGCCCAGGGCCGGGGCGAGGCCATGGCCGAACGCCTGTTCAGGGCCTACCTGACGGACGGTCTGAACATCGGCGACCGCGCCGTACTCGACCGGCTGGCGGCCGAAACCGGTGTACGGGCCGACCTCCCGGAAGCGGGAGCGCTCGACGCCGACCTGGCCCGCGTCCGGGGCCTCGGCATCCACTCGGTGCCGGTGTTCCGCTTCCAGGACGCGCAGGTGCTGACCGGGGCGATGCCCGAGGACACCTTCCTCCACGCCTTCGAAGCCCTCCGGGCCGCCACCCGCTGAGCGGGCCTCCCCGGCCCACCGGGGCTCGGGCCCGATCCGGTCCGGGCCCCGTTCCCGCCCGTCCCCGTGTTCCGCACCGCCAGTCACCAGTCACCAGTCAGTCTGGAGAACCCATGCGCACGAAGACCCCTCACCTGCTCCGGGGCGCCGTGGCCGCCGCTGTGCTGCTCGCACTGACCGCCGCCACCGGACTCACCCCGGCCGTGGCCGAGCCCGCGCCACAGCCCGAGGTCGCGGCCGCCGCGCCGGCCGCGACCCAGGTACTGGAGATCAAGTCCTCCGAGGCCGGAGTGTCCGTACCCGCCACCGCCCGACCGGGCGTGACCACGTTCCGGGTGACCACCACCGACCCCCGCTCGGGCTGGGTCTCGCTGGTCCGCCCGAAGCCGGGCGTCACCTTCGAGGAGTTCCGCTCCTCCCTGCTGAAGATCATCAACCACACGGGCCCGGACATCATCCAGGGCAGCGCCGAGCTGCGCGAACGCGCCGAGATCACCGGCGGCACGGTGATCCACCCGAACCTGCCGGCCTCCTTCACCCAGACCCTGGAGGCGGGCACGTACTGGTACTTCGACTACCAGAGCATCCGCGACGCGAACCCGCGCCACGGCACCATCGAGGTGTCCGGCCGCCGCAGCACCGGCCCCGCCCCCGTCCCCTCCGCGGTCCTCACCGGCAGCATGGTCGACGGCCAGCCGCGTTGGGACCTCGACGGCACCGTCCGGGCAGGCAGGCCCGTCCTGTTCCGCAACGCCATGCCGCAGGACCAGAACATCGAGGCGATCTTCTTCCGCCTGGCGGACGACGTCACCGAGGACGACCTCAAGGCGTACATCGCCGAGTTCGGCGACAGCGGCCAGTTCCCCGACCACTCCGGCGCGCTCGACCTGGAACAGGGCACGGGCGGACTGCCGATGAACTCGGGCCGGAGCTCGCTGCTGGAACTCTCGTTCCAGCCGGGCCGCTACGCGGTCGTCGACTTCTTCGTCGACGCCAAGGAGGGCACGATCTTCATCAAGCGCGGCCACTGGAAGATATTCGAGGTCAAGTGAACTCCGCCGACGCGTTCATACGGATAGAGAAGGGGTCCGCCGACCCCGACGAACTGGCCGCACTGACGGTGGTCCTGCTCGCCCGCGCCGCCGGACTGCCGGAGGCCGAGAGCGGTCACGCCCCGGGCGGGCCCCCCGTGCGCTGGCGGCGCCGCGAGCGCCGTGCGGGTCACCCCACCGCGCCGGGCTGGCGCGCGGGCGGTCCGGCCTACGGCGCCGGAGCGGCGACATGACCCGGACACCGGCCCGGACACCCGGCCGGACGCCGGCCGCGGAGCGCCACCACCTCCCGGCCGGCGAGCCCGCGCGGCACCCCGCGGGAGCCCCCGCCCGGGATTTGGCCGCCGAGGTCGACCGGCTCCGCGCCCAATTGCTGGCCGTCACCGACCGGCTGGAGCTCCGGGAACTGTTCGAGCGCTACGTCATCGCCCTGGACACCGTCCGCGAGCGGGGCCACGACGACGACTGGTTCCGCACGGTGCTCACCGAGGACGCCCGGCTGGACTTCCCGATCGGGACCCTCGAAGGGGTGGCGGGCTTCGCAGGGTTCCTGCGCGGAGCCCACGGCAAGTGGGACCGTACGCACCACATCGGCGCCACCACCGAGATCACCCTCGACGGGGACCGGGCGACGCTACGGGTGCACCAGCTGGCCACGCACGTACACGTCGGCGGAGCGCACCCGCAGGCACCGTTCGACGTCGGCGGCTACTACGACGCCCGCGCCGTGCGTACACCGGCCGGCTGGCGCTTCGACCGGATCGCCTTCCGGGTCGTGTGGTCCCGGGGGCAGCGGCTGGCGTCGATGGCGGATGCGGAGTTCTGAGCCCGTGCACCCCACACACCCCTCCACCCACCTGCCCATCCGCACGCTGCTGGGCCGCCGGATCGCCTGGTCGCTGCGGCCCGCGCGGCCGGCCCGGCCCCTACGGCCCACCGAGCCGGCGGCGGAGCCCGCCCCGCGAGCCTCCGCCGCCCCGTCAGCCGGGAGCCCGCGCCGAACACCGGCCGCACGGGCCGCCGGGGCCCCTCTGTCCCGCCAGGAGTACTGATCACATGTCAGAGCCGATGCGCCCAGGCGCTCCGGAGGTTCGTGCCGTCACGCTCGACGCGGGAGGGATCCCGGTCTCGGCCCTGCTCGCGGAGCCCCCTTCCCAGCCACCGCGCGCCGTCGTGGTGGCCGTCCACGGCGGCGGGATGAGCGCCGGCTACTTCGACAGCCGGGCCCGGCCGGGCCTGTCCCTGCTCGCGCTCGGGGCGGAACTCGGCTACACCGTGCTCGCCGTGGACCGCCCCGGATACGGCACCTCGGCCCCCCACCTGCCCGAAGGGCAGTGCCTGCCGGACCAGGCGGGAACCCTGCTCGCCGCGCTCGCCGACTTCTCCGCCACCCGGACCATCGGCGCGGGCTTCTTCCTCGTGGCCCACTCGAACGGCGGAAAGCTCGCACTGGCCGCGGCCGCCGACGAGCGCTCCGACCGGCTGCTGGGCCTGGACATCTCCGGACTCGGCAGCACGCTCGCCGTAGCCCCGCACCAGCTGCCCGGCCAGGACGGTCACGGCGACTGGCGCCGGCACTGGGGAGCCCTGCGGCTGTACCCGCCGGACGCCTTCCGGATGGGCCGCGCCCTGGTGTCCCCGGTGCCGGCCACCGAAGCGCGGGAGGGGCCACTGTGGCCGGAGCTGTACCCCACCCTGGCACCCCGGATACGGGTGCCCGTCCGGTTCACCTTCGCGGAGCAGGAGCAGTGGTGGCGCTTCGACGAGGCGTCGGTCACCGCGCTCACCGCCCCGCTCACGGCCGCCCGGACGGTGCGCGTGGAGGAGCTGCCCGACGCCGGGCACAACATCAGCCTAGGCTGGGCCGCCCGTACCTACCACCTGCGGGCACTCGGCTTCCTGGAGGAGAACCTGCTGGCCATGGACGCCGCACCGGCCGGGGCGCGGCCGGTGGCGCCGCGCCGTCCGGGCCGGCCGGCCACCGGCCCGGCGGAACCCACCGTCCCCTCCCACCCGAGGAGAGAAGCATGAGCCACGACCTCCTGGACCGGCCCAAGACGGTCGCCACCGAGCGCACCGCCATCGAGCGCACCAGCGCCCGTACGGAACACCCCGCCCGTACGGACCGCCCCCTACGGCCCGCCCTGCTGGCCGGCGAGCAGCGCGAGGCCCCCGACCACCACATCTTCCGCGGCACCGACTGACGAGGACCCGATGAAGCACGTTCTCGCCCGCGGCTTCCAGTCCCTGACGGTCCGCAACTTCAGGCTGTTCGCCGGAGGCCAGCTGGCCTCCGTCACCGGCACCTGGATGATGGTCGTCGCCCAGGACTGGCTGGTGCTGTCCCTGACCGGCGACTCGGCGACCGCCCTGGGCGTGGTGACGGCCCTGCAGTTCGCACCCCTGCTGCTGCTCACGCTGCACGCCGGCGTCCTCGCCGACCGGTACGACAAACGCAGGCTGCTGACCGGGACGAACGCTGCCTCGGGGATCCTCGCGCTGCTCCTTGCCGGGCTCGTGCTGACGGGGTCGGTGCGGCTGTGGCACGTGTTCCTGTTCGCCCTCTGCCTCGGCATCGTCAACGCGGTCGAGGTACCGACCCGGATGTCCTTCGTGACCGAGCTGGTCGGCCCCGACCTGCTGCCCAACGCCTCGGCGCTGAGCGCGGCGTACTTCAACGCGGCGCGGGTGGTCGGCCCCGCCCTGGCCGGCCTGCTGATCGGCTGGCTGGGCACCGGGACGGTGATGCTGGTCAACGCCGTGAGCTACCTGGCGACGGTGGCCGGGCTGCGGCTGATCCGGCCCGCCGAACTGCACCGGGGCGCGCGGAGCCGGCCGGAGCGGGCCCGCGCCGTGGACGGGATCCGGTACATGGCCTCGCGGCCCGACCTGCTGCTGCCCATGCTCCTGGTGGCGGTGATCGGCATGCTCGGCTTCAACTTCCAGCTCACCCTGCCGCTGTTCGCCAAGACCGTCTTCCACGCCGACGCCGCCTCGTTCGGGCTGCTCACCACGTCGATGGCGGCCGGCTCGCTCGTCGCCGCCTTCGCCACGACCGGGCGGCGCGGCAGGCCTTCGCAGAGCCTGGTCATCCGGGCGGCCCTCGGGTTCGGGGTGCTGGAGGTACTGGCCGGCCTGGCGCCGACGTTCGCCGTCGCCGCCGTCCTGCTGTTCCTCACCGGGTTCGGCTCGATCTCCTTCGCCCAGGCGGCCAACCACCGGATCCAGTTCGGCTCCGACGCCGCCTACCGGGGGCGGGTGATGGCCCTCTACACCCTGGTGTTCCAGGGCACGACCCCCTTCGGAGCCCTCCTGATCGGCTGGCTCAGCGAACGGTTCGGGGCTCGCTCCGGGCTGCTGGCCGGCGGGGCCGCCACCGTCCTGGCCGCACTGCTGGTCCTCGGCCTGCACCTGCGCGGGACGGGCCGGCGCAAGAGGTACGCCCCGGCCGGCGCCCCGGAGCCGTCGGACTCGCTCGCTCCGTAGCGGCGGGTCCGGTTCAGGCGGCCCGCCGCTCCTGCGCGTACCACCGTACGAAGTCTGCGGCGTGCCCCGAGAATCCGGGGTCGGGATCGCACCCGAGGTCGGCCCAGAGCGGCGCGCCGTCGAACCAGTGGTCGGTGGTGAGCAGGTCCAGTTCCCGGCTCGGGCGCCCGTGCTCCGCCAGCAGCGCGTGCGCCTGCCGGGCGGTGAGGTCGAGCCGGGGCCATGCGAGCCCGGAACAGTCGGCCACCGTGCGCAGCAGCTCCTCCCAGACGACCGGCCGGGGGTGGGCCGCGTGGTAGACGGGGGCGATCGCAGTCCCGGCGGGGGCGAGGGCGGCGGCCACCAGGGCGCGGGCCAGGTCCGACACGGCGATCACGGACGTACGGGCGGACCAGCCCTCCACGGTGCCGGGCAGGGCGCGCAGGAGCCGGGCCAGCCCGGGTACGACCCAGGAGTCCCCCTCCCCGTAGACGAGGTGGGGACGCAGTACGGTGCCGCCCGCGGCCAGCACGGCGTCCTCGGCGGCGGCCCGGCTTGCCGAGGTCGGCGACCCGGGACGCCGGTCGAGCTCCTCGGGGCGCTGCCCGCGGAAGGTTCCGCGGCCGTAGACGGAGGCGGTGCTGAGGTGGACGACGCGCGACACCCCGGCCCGCCGGGCCTCTTCGACCAGGGCGGCGGTGCCACGGGCGTTGACGGCATCGCACCGTTGCGCATTCCCGCCGATCTGCGCAGCGCAGTGCACCAGTACGTCGACCCCGTCGCACACCCCGCGCAGCGACGCGGGGTCGGTGAGGTCGGCCCGGACGACGACCGGGGCCGCGCCGAGCCCGTCGGCGGCCGGGGTGCCCGCGGGGACCCCGGCGACGTGCAGCGGACTGCGATGGGACATCAGCCTCAGGCCGACGCGCCGCCGCAGCGCCTCGCGGGTGACGTGGCGGCCGACGAACCCGGCCGCTCCGGTGATCATGATCGTGGTCAAGCGGAGACCTCCAGGTCGCGCGATGGGATCAGTTGCCGGTGGGCCGCAGGACGATGTCGGCCGTGAACACCGTCTCGGCCGCCTGCGTGCCGCGCACCCGGACCGGGACGTCACCGGCCGCGTCGGCCTCGCCGGCAACGGCCTCGAACAAGCAGGGGGAGTCGAGCTCTGCGTAGCGCGCGAACGCGCTGTCGAGGCTCATGGCGATCGCGTCGGGCAGTCCGGTGACGGCGCGGGCGGCCTGCCGGGCCGCCTCCGGGAGCACCATGCCGGGGGCGTGGCCGACCGGGTGGTCGAAGAGGATCGGGTGCTCGGTGTCGATGCGCAGCTGCCACTGGCGAGCCGTCCCGCCGGCCCCGCCCATGCCGGGCAGGGCGGCGAGCACGACGTCGCGCGGATCGATCCGGCCGACCTCGGCGGGAGGGATCCCGGGCGGTGGTGCCTGGGTGGTCGTGGTGGGCCGGCCGGCGCGCAGCCGCCGGTGAACGGCCGGGGCTGTGCAGTTGCAGCCCGCGCCGGCCGTCGCGAGCGGGACGCCGTCCCGCCAGACCGTGACTTCGTACCGCATGCTCACGAGCTTGCCGCCCCTGCGGACCACACGTCGCTGCAGACCGTGCGGCGTTCGACCTCGGTAGCGGTGGGGCCCACCACGAGCGCCTCGGATGTCAAGGCGACGGACATGTCCCACATCAGGAACTGGTCCATCCGTCCGGATCCGGCTCCCACTCCGTGAGCAGCACCTCCGACACGGCCGAGCGGTGTACGAACTCCCGCGGGACCGTGGTGGTGAGACGGGAGAGGGTCGCGGTCCCGGCGGAGCGGACGGGACGGGAGTCTGCCGTTAATACGCAGGCGTGCCTGGACGAGTACTTCGAGGTGAAGGACGGCATAGGAGACTCCCGTTTCTCGTGAGGCCAGGGCCAGGAGGCAGGTGTCTTAAAGACCGCATCCCCCGACGGGTAGTAAGATACCGACAGGTCGGTTAATTTCAAAGATCAATATGACTGATTCAGAGAGGGTGGACATGGCACTGCAAGAACGAGGCGTCCGGTCGAAGCGATCGATCCTGGAGGCCGCCGCGCAGGTCTTCGACGAGCGGGGCTACGACGCTGCCAGCACCACCGAGATCCTGGCCCGCACGGGTCTGACCAGGGGGGCCCTGTACCACCACTTCCCGTCCAAGGAGGCGATCGCGGCCGCCCTGGTGGCCCTGCAGAGCGAGGCCCTGGAGGTGCCCGACAACCCGGTCAAGCTCCAGGCGGCCATCGACCTCACGATGGACTTCGCGCGCCGCCTGCGCAGCGATCCCGTCCTGCGGGCGAGCGTACGGCTGGCGGTCGAGCAGACCTCCTTCTCCCGCCCGGCCCAGACTCCGTACAACATGTCCAGTACGGCCATCCTCGGACTGCTGGAACAGGCCTCGGACCAGGGCGAGGTGCTGCCCGGCGTGGATCTGCAGGAGGCGACCTCGCTGATCGTCGGCGCCTTCACCGGGCTCCAGATCATGTCCCAGGTCTACAGCAACCGCCGTGACCTGCCCGCACGCGTCTCCGTCCTCTGGAAGTTCCTGCTGCCGGGCCTCGCCACGCCCGGAGTCCTCGGCCGGCTCCACGTCACCCCGCCCCCGGAGACGGACCCGGAGGGCGCCGACGGCGAGGTATCCGCCGCCTAGGTAATGTAGAGCATACCAACAGGTCTGTTTGATACTGTACTTTCGTCGGTGGCTGGTTCCCAACGTGAGCGGGGGGTCAGGAGCTTGGGAAAGGAAGGCCAAGGAGCCCGATGGAACGTTTGATCGTCAGCCCGCCCGCGGCGGCGCCCCACCCGTACCCGGCATCTCACCCGTACCCGGCAACGTGACAGTGCCTCAGGAGGATCAGATGTACCGGCAGACCACGGATCTACTCGAATCCCGCACCAGGCGGCTCCGCCCCGAGCACACCCCGGTCCTCCGGGAACAGCGCCGCCTGCCCGGGGCCGACGCCCCGGGAACCACCAGGAGCCGGCAGGCGCTGCACGTCCTCGTCATCGAGAACGAGTCGCGCGCCGCCGACTCCCTGGTCCAGGGACTGCGCCGGCACGGCTACGTGGCCGAAAGCGTGGCCACTGGCGCCAAGGCCCTGCAGGTGCACCAGGGCGCCGACCTGATCCTGCTGGACCTGGACCTGCCGGACCTGGACGGCCTCGAGGTCTGCCACGCCATCCGGGCGGTCAGCAACACCCCGGTCATCGCCGTCACCGCCCGCGGCACCGAACTCGACTGCGTACTGGGCCTGCAGGCCGGCGCGGACGACTACCTGGTCAAGCCGTACGGGTTCCGCGAGCTCCTGGCGCGCATGGACGCCGTCATGCGACGGGTACGTCCGCCGCAGCCGTCCGCCGCCCGCGTCATCAGCCGCGGCCCGCTGCAGATCGACGCGAGCACCCGCGAGGTCCGGATGGACGGCCGCCATGTCGAGGTGACCCGGAAGGAGTTCGACCTGCTCCACCTGCTCGCCTCGGAGGCGGGGGCCGTGGTCTCCCGCAAGCAGTTGATGGCACAGGTGTGGGACGACTCCTGGTCCGACCCGGGGCGCACCATCAACACCCACGTCAGCAGCCTGCGCGGCAAGCTCGGCTCAAGCAACTGGATCATCACGGTCCGCGGCGTGGGCTTCCGCCTGGGCCACCCCTAACGGCCCCCGCCCCGGGGCCCAGGCCGTTTCCTTCGGATCATCTTGCTGACCAGATCAAGATGGCGGCGAGGTGGAGTCCGGCAAGGTAGATGGTGGCGGTCTTGTCGTAGCGGGTCGCCAGGCCGCGCCATTGCTTGAGCTTGTTGATGCGGCGTTCGACGGTGTTGCGCTGCTTGTAGGCCTCGCGGTCGAAGGCCGGCGGGCGCCCGCCGCGCCGGCCAAGTCGATTGCGGTTGGCGGCCTGGTCGGCGGGTTGCGGGATCACGGCCCGGATCCCACGCCGACGCTGGTGGCGGTGGATCGCCCGGGACGAGTAGGCCTTGTCGGCCAGGACCACGTCCGGCGTGATCCTGGGACGGCCGTTGTGCCGGGGCACCCGTAAGCGGGTCATGACCGGGGGGAACGCTGGTGCGTCACCCGCCTGGCCAGGTGTGAGGACGAAGGCCAGCGGCCTGCAGCGGCTGTCCGCAGCGAGGTGGATCTTCGTGGTCAGTCCGCCGCGGGAGCGGCCGAGGGCATGGTCGGCCGGCTCGCCGGCCGCAGCCCCCTTTGACGGGCCCCAGCGGCGTGCTGATGAGCCCGCACGTTCGTGGAGCCGCCCGCGACGACCCAGTCGAGGTCGCCCTCGGCGTCGGCCTGCGCGAGCAGGGCGGTGAAGACCTTCTCCCAGGTGCCGTCGGCCGCCCACTTCCGCAGCCGGTTGTGGGCGCCCTTCCACGACCCGAAGTGCTCGGGCAGGTCCATCCGTGGTGTTCCGGTGCGGTACTTGAACGCGATCGCGTCGATCACCTGCCGGTGATCACGCCACCGCCCACCCCGCCGGGGAGTCCGGTCCGGCAGCAACGGCTCAATGCGGGCCCACGGGGCGTCAGTCAACGACACACATCAGCCAACGATCCGATGATCTGAACGAAACGGCCCAGTCGGCGCCCGCAGTGCTGGTGCCAACCTTCGTGACCAGGTTCCATGTGTTGTTCGGACAGGTTGGTGACGCGGCTGGCGGGTGTTTTGCCGCTGATTCCGGTGTGGGGTCGGTGGTAGTTGTACCAGTCGATCCAGTGAAAGCGATCTGACGTTCGTGGTCTGAGGTGTAGGGCCGGTGGTAGGCCCATTCTTCGAGCAGGGTGCGGTGGAGGCGTTCGACTTTGCCGTTCGTCTGAGGCCGCCAGGGCCGGGTCCAGCGTGGGCTGATGTCCAGGTCACGGCAGGCCTGGCGCCAGGTGTTCTTGGTGTAGGCCCAGGCGTTGTCGGTCTTCACCCACTCCTGGGAATTCTGGTGGGACTGACCCCACCCGCCGGGAAACGATCGCTCACGAACGGGGAAGCGATCTTCAAGGCATTGCATTGGCTCAGGTCAGGCTCATCGTGAACAGCCCACGCCGGCGATCTCGTCCCCGCCCGCGGCCTGTTCTGGCACCTGCCCCGCACCGAGCCACATCAGGGTTCCTATGGCTTCGCCGGCACCGGCATGTCGATCAGCCCGGCCCACGGTAACTGGGCAGTACCGCCGAGACCCTGCCGGGACAGGCCTGGAGGAGATGCGCGACGACTACCGGGCCGCCCTGGAAGACGTCATCGCGGCCGAGACCGAACCGGCACTCCGCCAGCACCATCCGAAGAGGCCCCGCCCGCCTCCGCCACGGTCGTCGACCTAATACTCCGGTGCGGTCTCGTGATGCACTCGTTGGTTGCGTATGCGAGCCATCGTCGGCACAGGCCGCGGTGGGCTTCGGCATGACGGCGCGGGCTGCGACGGACCCTAAGAGTATGGTGGCCGGCGGTTCCGACGCGCACCCGGGGCGAGTTGCGGTAAGTGTCGCATTCTGATGTTCGGCGCGCCGGAGGGATGTAGCGTCGCGATCATGGAATTACTGACTGGATCCACCACCGACCAGGCGCCGGCGAACCCGGCCGCCACCGATGACATGCTGGCCACTCAGCCGGTCGGGTACTGGTGCGGCCTGACCCAAACGGCCGTCACCCGGCATCTACGTGACGCCATGGCCCGGATCGACGTCACTCAGCCGCAGTACTGGGTGCTCAACCGCGTGAACGGCGGTCCCCCGGCGCCGAGCCGAGTGGAGGTCGTCGCGCAGCTGACGCGCCTTGCCGACGGGCCGCACGAGATCGCCAGGGTCGTTGACCAGTTGCTCCATCGGGAATGGCTCCGGATCGACGACAGGCAGCGTCTGCACCTCACGGATGCTGGGGAAGCCGCCAGAGTACGGCTCCGTGAGCTGGCGACCGAGGTGCGTGCCGTGGTCCACCAGGGCATCAGCGACGAGGAGTATGTAGCCACGCTCAAGGTGCTGCGCAGGATGGTGGCCAATGTCGAGGGCGACGGGGCTCCTGGTAGTCCGTTCTGATGTTTTCGCGATTTTGTGACGGACCCGGGTGGAGCCGGGGGGCACCGCGTGATCATCGGTTGGTGTGTGGACAAACGAAGATCGTTCGGTGGCCGCGGGCCATAGCGTAGATCCTGCCCGCTGGCGGATGATGTCCGACCAGGTCGTGGCCCAGATCGCGGCCCGCTTCGGTCGAGTCGAGCCGAAGGCGAGTATCCGTGCCCATCTGCTCGGGCTGCTGTCGCAAGCAGAGCGGAAGAACTGCTGGGGGGCAGTTGGCCGAACAGGCTGGTCACGTCCGGCCAGGGCCGATGCAGCGGCTGCTGCGCTACGCCCGCGGGACGCCGACGCCGTCCGCGACGACATCCGCATCCACGCCGTCGAACACCTCGGCGACGACGACGGCGTGCTGATCGTGGACGAGACCGGCTTTCTGAAGATGGGCGGGGGCTCAACAGGCGTCCAGCGGCAGTACACCGGCACCGCCGGGCGCATCGAGAACTCTCAGGTCGGCGTCTTCCTCGCCTACGCCACCAGTCGGGGACGGGCACTGATCGACCGCCGGCTCTACTCTTCTGCCTGAGCACTCCTGGTGCACCGATCCCGAACGCCGCCAGGCAGCCGGGATACCCGGGGCGGTGCGGTTCGCGACCAAGCCCCGTCTGGCCTGGTAGATGATCACCGCCGCGCTGGACGCCGGAGAGGAGGCACGGTGGGTGACCGGCGACGAAGCCTACGGGCAGGACCCACAGCTCCGTGCCGGTCTGGAGACACGCGGGACCGGCTACGTGATGGCCGTCGCCTGCTCAACGGCAGGTGTAATGAACGAGGGTCGAACCCCCGTCCGCGCGGACATCGCCGATCGCCTGCCGCCACCGCCTGGCAGCGGCAGAGTGCGGGCCCCGGCGCGAGGAGCCCTCGCCACTACGACTGGGCCTGGATCCACATCGGCGCCGCCGAACACCACCACCTGCTCATCCGCCGCAACCGCACCAGTGGTGAACTGGCCTTCTACCTGTGCTGGTCACCCGCCACGGCGACCCTTCCGGAGCTGGTACGCGTGGCCGGTGTCCGGTGGGGCGTCGAGGAGTGCTTCCAGGCTGCGAACAGCCAAGTCGGACTCGACCACTACCAGGTCAGGCATTGGACTTCATGGCACCGGCACATAACGCTGGCCATGCTCGCTCTGGTCTCCTGGCCGCCGTCGCCGTCGCCGTCGCCGCCGCCGTCGCCGCCGTCGCCGCCGTCGCCGCACCGAAGCGGCCCAACGATCCGCACCGCCCAGCTCACAACAGCGAACCGATCTCCTTGACCGTCCGAGATCCGTCACTTGCCTTACCGCCGTCTTCGGCCCACCGACCCTGACTTCTGCCAGTCTGCGGCACTGGGCAATCTGGCGCAGACGCCAACAGGCAACAGCCCGACACAGCCACTACCGACGACGGTCCTGCTGGATAGATCACAAAACCGCACTGGAGTACTAATGGTCATGGTCGAGAAGTCGACTGGGCGCCGTCGGCGAACCGAACGAGTGGCCTCTGCTACCTGGCAGCGCAGGAGCTCGTGGATGACCTGGTCCGTTCCGTCATCCCGCCGGGCTGCGTACGTCGCGCCCTGATGGCCCCTGGCCGAACGGTGCCGGTCCTGCGACGCCGTGATCACCGGCTCGATCAGAGCGAGCCCACTTCGCCTCGGATAATAGGTCGTCTCAGTTGGTGTGGGAGTCACATTCCGCGGTCTGGGCCGTATGCCTCGCGCATGGGTTGGCCTGGGCCTGCAGGGGGGTACTCCAGCCACACGGGGCCGGGGTAGAAGGCTGTGCTGTCCCAGCCGGCCATCTCCTCGCCGATGAGGTACCGGTACAGCCACTCGGCGAAGGTCATGGGGTGTCCGACCCAGTCGCCCTCTGTCCCTTGTACCACCACACCGTCGGAGAACCCGTGGACCGACGAGGCTACGAACACCGCAGCTCCTTGATCGGTGGCGGCGATCGGTATGAGACCTTCGGTGGTTCCGAAGCTGAGTTGGGGGAGCCGGCAGAAGACGCGAGGATCATCGTCCGGCCCAGTGATGTAGGACTCCCATGTGCCATCGGCCCAGACTTCTGATGCCGAGCGGATCTCCTCGCCCAGGTTCCGCCAGCTTGACGCGGGGTGGGACAGGGTGAGGTGTCCGTTCATCTGCACTGGCGCATAGGCGTCGACGATCTGTTTGTAGTCCCCGGGAAACGTCCTGCCGAGCTCCTCCTCCAGGCGGAGCCAGGCCACAGGGTCGGCGTAGCGCTTCTCTCCGGGGCCGAGCATGGCGAAGACGGCCTGCAGGTAATCGGTCATGGTCGCTCGTGTCCCTCGAAGACGCTTGCCGGGAGTCGGTCGTGCCAGCATCGAGCACCCTTCCCGTCGACGGTTGGCAGGGGTCCTCGTTGTCATGGCATGGAGACGGTGCGGCAGCCGCGGTTTTCGCCTCGGGGTGCGTGCTCGCCGTGAGTGGAGGTGCTTCGGCACCGCTGACGCCGATCAAGGCCGCGAGCAGGCCGTCAGTTTCTATTGCGGCCCCAGCGCGCAGATATCAGGACATGCCGTCCCGTGTACGCGTCCTCGCACAGTGAGTTGCCGTCACGATCAACGACCGTCGTGCGGCTGTGCGCCTCCCATTGCAGGCCCATGTCACAGACAAGGCATACACCGGCGAACCGCCTGTACGGCGGGGGCACTTCGTGCGGTTTGAGCTTGGCCATGGAGGCACCCTAGACACCCAGGGGTGCTGGCGCGTCTGTGGCAGGTGGTGTCCTATTCGCAGGCGACGCCGTCACCGTCGCGGTCGAGGTGGCGCCCGTATCCGGGGTCTCCGCGATGGATCGGGGCCGATCCTGCCGCTCTGACCCCGTCGTCGCGGACGCTCTCGGCTACCGCAACAAGACCACCACCCGCCTGCTCAACGACACCGGCGGGACGTGGAGCCGATACGCCGCTGGAGACCACACACGGTCGCCAGCAGGCTGGGCTTCACGAAGAACTGGTGACAGTTGAATACGAGAGCTCACCAGTACCGAGGCCGTTCTACGCCGTGGGGGCGTTCATAACGGCCGCAGCGGTCGTGGCCGTCGCCCGGGCGTAGGCGGCGGGCCCGGGGGCCGGCTGGTAGACCCGTGGACGACATCCATCGGTCCGGCGCTGGACGGCGGCCCCGCCGAAGCCCGGTCAGGCCCGCTGACGGGGCTCCGCCGCATCCGCCGCGCGGCCGGTCAAGGCCCGGTCGACCACCCGCGAGCCGAGTGCGCGGGCCACGCGCTGCTGGTGGAGCAGTTCGGCCGCCAGCTCCGGGGGACAGGCGGCCAGCGGTGTGGCGGCCGGCCGGGCGGGCGGTTCGTCCCGGGCCTTGGCCGCGAGGGCGGCCTGCAGCTGGGCGGCCTCGACTACGGCGGCCGCCTGCTCCCCGCTGAAGCCGGCCCGGTCGGCCTCCCGGCGGGCCGCCCCTGCGATGTCCTCGTCCATCCAGGTGCGCAGCTCCCACTGGGCGTCGCGGATCTCGATGAGCGTGCGGTAGAGCCGGGTGCGAAGGTCCGTGCCGCGCCCCATCGGGATCACCGGGCCGGGCACCTGCTCGGTCAGCGTGCGGTGCAGCGGCATCAGGTTCCGGTGCGCCCTCCGGTAGCGGATCCGGTCGGCGACGGCGGTCAGGTGGGGGCCCCAGTCCGGCAGGATCCAGCCGATGGTCTGGGTGCACACCGCCAGGGCCACCCCGATCTGGGCGACCGGTTCCCATGCGTGGCCGGTGCCGCCGAACTGTGCGGCGACGACGCCTGCGGCCCGGCACACCGAGTAGCAGAGCGAGAACGGCAGCGAGAGGGCGACCAGCCGCAGTCCACGACGGAGCCACGGCGACGGGGCGAGCCGGGAGTAACGCCAGCCCATGACGCCGACACCGATCTGGGTGAAGGTGAAGGCAGCGAGGTAGACGACCAGATAGGCCGGTGTGTAGTGGGCCCGTACGACGGCAAAGTCGTCGGGGGACTCGCCGTGCGCGGCCGCTTCGAAGAACAGCAACACCATGGCGCCCAGCACCACGCCCAGCAGGACGATCCTGGGCACGGCCGCACGGCGCGCGGCTCCGGGCGACAGGGTGAGGCTGAGGAGCACCAGTTGCTGGCAGACGCTCAGGGCGATCACCGAGCTCTGGGAGAGCAGGCCGGAGAAGTTCTCGATGCCGACGGCCCGGCTGAGCCAGACCCAGACGGCCGGGGTGGAGACGGTGAAGATCATGACCAGGAAGAAGAAGCTGCCGATCAGGGCGAGCTGGGCCACCGAGCGGTCCGTGCGTAGCACCCGCGCCTTGTAGAGCAGGGCGACGGAGGCGAGAGCGGCGCACAGGGGGTAGAGGATGTCGTTGATGTCCGCTCCTTGGTCTTCTCCGGACGGTCTTCTCCGGACGGTGTTCGCCGGATCTGCCTTCGCCGGTCTCCGGTGGCTTCCGGTGGTCTTCGCTCGTCCCGGCCGCTCAGCGCTCCGGCCGCCCCAGCCCCCCGGCACCAGCCGAAGCCCCCAGCCCCCCAGCCCCCGGCCCTCCCTCCACCCCTCAGCCGTCGGTCTCGATCCGTCCCGGCGGTTCGAGCAGGGCGAGCCGCGCGACGAGCTCGTGGGCCTCGGGCGGTACGGGCCGGTCGCGGTGGACCGTCCAGCCGCTGAGCCGGCGACCGATCAGCGAGCCGACCAGCTCGGCCTCGACCTCGGCCTCGGAGTCGGTGTGTCCGCGCCCCAGGACGCGCCGTACCAGCCCGGGGTCGAGGGACGGGAGCAACAGTCGGGACACCTCGGCGGCCAGCACCGGTGAGGTGTCGTGGTCGAACACGAGGTGCCCGATTTCATGCAGCACCACCTGGTGTTGGTGGATGGGGGCGAGCCGCTCCTCCAGGAACACGTAGTCGTTGCGGTCCGTCGCCACCCACAGGCCGTGCGGGCTGTCGGCGGGAAGGGCCGTCGGGAGCACCAGCAGGGGGCGCCCGCGCCGGGCGCCGACGTGTTCGCAGACTTCCTCGATGGTCATCTTGCGGCGCGGGGGCAGGGCGAGTTCACGGAACCGCTCCTCACACCGTCGCTCCAGAGGGGTCTTCCCGAGCCCGCGGGCCCCGATGAGCCGGCGCACGACATTCACCGGCCGACGGCCGTGGCCGGCGACTGGGCATGGTTCACGTGAAGACTCCCCCGATGAGCTCGACATACGGATCCCAACACAACGATCCCGCCCCGTCCAGGCTAATTCACGCCAGTTCGGCATTTACGGGCATCCGCCCCGGAAGGAGAACCGCAGCTCAGGGCAGACTCACGCCGATCCGCAGCGCCCTCGGGCGGCGGGCCGTCCACGAGACGGCGGCCCCTCCACGAGCCCGCGCGCCCTCCAGGAGGCGGCGCCCCTCAGGAAGCCGGGCCGTCCAACGGGGCTTCGGGGAGGCCCTCCAGTTCACGGACCCGCTCGATCACGTCGTTGATGGAACGCAGGCTCTTCTCGGAGAGCCCGGCGGTACGCAGCGCCACCCGCCGGACCTGGGCGTCCCGCAGCGCCATGAGCAGGGCGAGTTCGGCGCCGATGCTCTCGGCCACCTCGTCGTCGAAGAAGTACGCGGCCGGGACGCCGAAGAACTTGGCGAGACCTTCGAGGTGACGGAGGGTCGGATTGTCGCGCTGCCCCTTGCGCAGCAACCAGATATAGCTGCCGGAGATGGGGATGCCGTCGGCCGTGATGGCCCGCGCCACGTCCTCGACGCTATAGGGCCCTCGCCCGGCCGGGACCACGTGAGCGAACAGGTGGTTCAGCTTGTCCGCCAGCGACCTCGGCGGCGCTTCACTCTGTTCGGCAGTCGGTTCGGCACTCTGTTCGGCCATGGTGCCTCCATCCTCGGGCGCACCCTATCACCACACTGGTGTAACAAGCATCGCCTATCGGCCAGCCATATCAGTTGACGCATGGATCGGAATCGGCCTAGCATCACGACGTCAACTGGTGTTCGATTTGGATAACCGGCGCTCCACACCAGTTGATGAGCGAGCGAGGTTTCCCAGGCGCAGTCCCGGTACGACCAACCGAAAGGAAATGCCCCCATGGCCAAGATCGCGGCCTTCATGAACGAGCAGCAGATGGGCCCCATCACCGAATCCGTGGTCAACCGTGACGGCACCCCCGTCATGGCCACCCCGGCGGTCGTCGCGGTGCCCGCCTCCGTCAAGATCACCGCGGCGGTCGTCGCCTTCACCGTTCCGGTCGGCGCCTATGTCGCCGGCCGCGTCGTGAACTGACCCCGCCCATTCCGCATCCCGACCCAGGGAGGTCCAGCAAGTGAACCGAATCACCGAAAGCGTCCGCGTGATCGCCGACGCGACCCTCTCGGAGGACACCGGCGAGCGCACCAGCCGGATGATGCCGGTGGCCTTCACCCCGGCCGTCCTCGTGGTCTGCCCCTACGCGGCCGGCGGCCTGGCGGCCGGCGCCGCCGCGGTCGGCGCGTACGAGGCCGGACGGGCCGCCGCCAAGGGCTGACCCGCCCCGCGGAGTCCGCTTCCGGACGGCCGGCCGGAACGGGCTGTCGGGCCGCGCGCCAATCGCGGCCCGACAGCCCGCCCATGCTAGCCAAGCAGCGCAGCCACTGACGAGCCGAGAGGTAGGAACGTCTTTGCGGTACTTAGGGAAACTCGCCTCGGCGGTCTTCTCCCCCGTCCCGGTCTCACGGGACCGGGCCCTGGGAATTTCGGAGCGGCTCTCCGCCCTCACCACCCTTTCCTCTTCCCTGGAATACCTGCACCAGCGCAAGCAGCTCGATCCCGGCGGCCTGAACGACTGGGACATCATGAAGAAATCGCCGGAATCGAAGAACTTCTTCATCCGGCGCGTCAGCGGAGCCGTGGCCGAAAAGCACGTGACCCTCGCCCTACACGCGTCGCGCGCGGCGGTCAGCGCCGGCCTGCTGCTGCCCGGCAACAGCCGCTGGCGCGGCGCCGGCAGCCTGTTCCTCGGCGCCACCACCTGCCTGCTCTCCGCCCGTCACCGCTACGGCACCGACGGATCCGACCAGGTGGCCACCCTCGTGCAGGGCGCCACAGGCCTGGCCCGGCTCTCCACCAGCACCCGTACCCAGGACGCCTTCCTCTGGTATGTCGCCCTCCAGGCCAACCTCTCCTACGCGGCGTCCGGCTGGGTCAAGCTGATCGGCGAGCGGTGGCGGGACGCCTCCGCACTGCCCGGCGTGATGCGCACCCGGACCTACGGCTCCGAGGGCGTGTACCGGCTGACCCAGCGCTACCCGAAGAGCTCCAAGTACCTCCAGCACGGCGTGCTGGCGATGGAGTGCCTCTTCCCGCTGGTCTACCTGGCCGGCGGGCGGCTCACCCGCCCCTTCCTGGCCTCGGCCGCCGGCTTCCACATCGCCAACGGCTTCGTCATGGGACTCGGCCGGTTCATGACGGCCTTCCCCTCGCTGCACCCCATGGTCGCCTACACCACCACACCCGCTTCGCACCCCGCCGTGGCCGGGCGCGACGACCGGGCGGTGAAGGCGGCCGCCGTACTGCTCGCGGCCGGGGTCGCCCTGAGCGCGGCCATCGCCGTCCAGCGCCGCGGCACCGTACTGGAGGGCTGGCCCACCTCACGGAAGTTCGTCACCCGGCACGGCAACGAGCTGATGTACGAGACCGGTGGGGCGGAGTTCTCCGAGGAGCCCGTCCTGGTCTTCTGCGCCGGCCTGGCCTCGACCTCCGAGCACTTCTCCTGGATCACCGAACGCTTCGTCAACGAGACCGAGCACGCCGTGGTGTCCTACGCCCGGGCCGGCTACGGCGGCAGCCTGCGCCGCACCACCGCCCCGTACGAACTCGCCGAATCCGTGGACGACCTGGAGGACCTGGTCCGCGGCGTGGTCCCGGCGAACCGTCAGGTGGTGCTCGTCGGGCACTCCCTGGGCGGCGAACTGATCCGGCGGGCCGCGGCCCGGCTCGGCGACCGGGTGGCGGGGCTGGTCTACCTCGACCCGGCGCACCCGGCGGAGCTCCAGCGCTCGGAACGCCAGAGCGCGGGCGCCAAGGACCTGCGCGACACCATCGCGCACGCCGCGCTGTACCTGCGGCTGGGCACCGGCGTCCTGATGAGCCGGCCCGACTGGCTCGACCGGCTGCCCAAGGCCTACCGCGAGCGGGTGTTCGCCCAGTACACCGACGCCCGGCTGTGGCGGGCGGGCAAGCGCGAATGGGCGGCCGTGGAGAAGGAGTTCCGGGCCTTCGACGGACGGATCGATGCGATCACCGCCCCCGGCCTGATCATCGCCGCCCAGCAGACCGTGGACCAGGACCCGGAACAGCTGCTGCTCTACAACGAGCTGGCCCACGCCCATCGAAGCCACGGCGAGCACGGCGGGATCAAGGTCGTGGAGGGCTCGGACCACGACTCCCTGCTGACCAACGCCCCGCACGCGCACCGGGCGGCCGAGCTGATCGCCGAATTCCTCGGCGGTGTGCGTACGTACGGGGCGGCCCAGGAAGAGTCCAGGGCGGCCCAGGAAGAACAGGCACGACAGCAGCGGCGGGAAGGGGCGGAGCGGTGAGGACGGTGACCGTAATCCTGAAGTCGGCGTTCACCGGCGAGGGCGCCTGGGCGCGGGTGCTGGGCGCCGGGATGCTGGTGGCCACGGTGGCCGCCCAGCACCCGCACCCGGCGTTCGACAGATCCCGTACGAAGGACGTCTTCTCCCTCGTCCCCAACTGGAAGTTCTTCGCTCCGAATCCGGCGGTGCACGACTTCCACTACGTGTACCGAACGCTGGAGCCGGGCGGCGCGACGAGCGAATGGCACGAGATCGAGATGATCGAGAGCCGCCGGCTGCACCAGGCGTTCTGGTTCGCCACCCGGCGGCCGGAGAAGGCGGTCTTCGACATCTGCACCTCCATCCTCCAGCTGGCCGCCAAGGGCGGCGCCGCGGCCGCCCAGACCAACTCGGCCTACCAGGTGCTGGTCGAGTTCATCCGCAAGACCATCCGGGAGCGGCACGGCGAGGACGCCGTACGCGGCTTCCAGTTCGCCGTCGTACGGGCGGCCGGGCACGACACCTCCGAGGAACCGGAGCCGCTGTTCGTGTCCCCGTACACCCCGATGAAGCGGCCGCCGGTCGGCGGCCACCTCGTCACCGCCTGATCCCCCACGGCAAGGAAGAGGCCCCGCACATGGCCGGCACCACCCACGACACGGTCGAAGACACCGCGGCCGACGACACCACGGCCGACGACACCGCAGTCCCGGACATCGGATACGGAACGCAGTTCTCGTCCTGGTACGACCGCGTCTTCCCCAAGGACGCGAGCGCCGCGGCGGTCGCCACTGCCCTCGCCTCGCTGCACCCCGCTCCCGGCTCCGGCACCCTCGAACTCGGAGTCGGCACGGGCCGGATCGCCGTCCCCCTCTCACGGCGCTCCGGCCCGGTCAGAGGCGTCGACTCCTCTCCCGAGATGCTGGCCCTGCTGGCCGCGGAACCGGGTTCGGAGCTGGTCACCGGTGTCCTCGGGGACGTACGCACGTACACCGACGAGCGGCGGTACGGGCTGGTGTACGCCGTGTGCGGGATCCTCTCCATGCTGCTCACCCCCGAGGAACAGCAGGCCATGGTCCACCGGGCGGCCGCCCTGCTGGCGCCCGGCGGGCGACTGGTGATCGAGACCGGCAACCGGCCCGCGGTCGAGGCGATGCACGAGGGACGCTCACGCACGACCCTCTTCACGCCCTACCCCGAGCCGGGCACCGGTCTGCAGACCCACTCCACGCTGCCGCCCGGCTCCGAACTGTGGCAGTGCTCGCACGTCTGGTACGAGTCCGACGGCACCACCCGCGTCGGCACCGAGCTGTCCCGGCTGACCACCCCCGACGAGACCGACGCGTACGCACGGGCCGCCGGGCTGGTCCCGGAGGGCCGGTACGCGGACTGGGACCTCTCGCCGTACTCGGAACGGTATCCGCTGTTCCTCACCACCTACGTACTCCCGGAGAAGGAACAGTGATGAACACGACGCGCACCCTCTGGTTCCTCTTCTCGTTCGCCGTGGCCGTACCCGTGATGGCGGTGATGTTCCGCGAGGACGGGCAGTTCACCGGCCAGTCATGGGCCAAGGGCCTGATCATCGGCACGGCCGTGGCCGTGGTCGCGGCCATCGCGGCGGGCAGGACACGGCCGTGAACATCGGCGCGCTCGTCCGCCGGCACCGCCTGCTGCTGGGCGCCGGGGTCCTGCTGGGCCTCGGCGGCACCGCCGCCACCCTGCTGCAGCCGCTGCTGATCGGCGACCTGATCGAAGCGGTCGCCCTGGACCGGTCCATGACCTGGCCGATCCTGCTGATCGCCGGGCTGTTCCTGCTCGACGCGGTGTTCGCGGCCGCGCACTTCTACCTGATCGGGCGGGCCGGCGAGAACATCGTCCTGGACATGCGCACCACCCTGACGGGCCGTCTGCTGCACTCCCGGATCAGGGCCTTCAACCAGCTGGAACACGGGGACGTGTTCACCCGTACCGTCGCGGACACCTCACTGGCGCGGGTGGCGCTGTCCTCCTCCGTCTCGCAGCTCATCACCTCCGCGCTGAGCACCATCGGCTGCGTCGCCGTCATGGCCTGGATCGACTGGCGGCTGCTGCTGGTGACGGCGGGCTGCCTGGGCGCGGCCTCGGCGGTCGCGCTGGGCCTGGCCCGGGCCGTACGCACGGCCGCGGTGGTCAACCGTACGGACACCAGTGCCTTCGGCTCCGGGCTGTTGCGGGTACTGGGCGCGCTCACCACGGTGAAGGCGTCCCGGGCGGAGCGGCGCGAGGCCCGGCACATCGGGGAACTCGCCGACGCGGCCCGGGTCAGCGGGATCCGGGTCACCCGGCTGTCCGCGCTGCTCATGCCGGCGATGAACGTCGGCACCCAGGTCTCGCTGGCGGTGGTGATCGCGTGGGGCATGGCCCGGACGGCGACCGGTGCGCTGCCGATCGAGGACCTCACGGCCTTCATCATGTACCTCTTCTACCTGGTCAGCCCGTTGGTGATGCTGTTCCTGTCGCTGGGCGAGCTCCAGCAGGGACGGGCGGCCATCGACCGCGTCAAGGAGCTCGCGGAGATCGAGACCGAGACCGACGGCGCGTACGGGCACGGGTACGGGGACGGCCCCACGGCCCCGCCCCAGGACGCGGCCACGGCCGGGGTCACCTCGGGGGCCGTCACCTCAGGGGCCGTCGCCGCAGGTGCTCCGGAGCCGCCCGCCGTCGAGTTCGCGGACGTCGTCTTCGCGCACGCGGGAGCGCAGGGCCCCACCCTCGACGGGATCTCCTTCACCCTGCCCCGCACCGGAGTAACGGCCCTCGTCGGCCCCTCCGGGGCCGGCAAGACCACCCTGTTCCAGCTCATCGAGCGCTTCCACACCCCCGACCGCGGCATCATCCGCCTCGCCGGCACCGACACCGCCGCCCTGCCGCTGGACGAACTGCGCTCCCGGATCGGCCTGGTCGAACAGGAAGCCCCGCTGATGCGCGGCACCGTCCGGGAGAACCTCACCTACGCACAGCCCGACGCCGGCGAGGCGGAGATCGCCGAGGCCGTCTCGGCAGCCCACCTCACCGAGGTCATCGCCGCACTGCCGGCGGGCCTGGACACCCGGCTCGGCGAGGCCGGCACCGGTCTCTCCGGCGGCCAGCGCCAGCGCCTGGCCATCGCCCGTGCCCTGCTGACCCGGCCCGACGTGCTCCTCCTCGACGAGGCCACCTCGCACCTGGACTCCGACTCCGAGGAGGCCCTGCGCCGGGCCATCGCCGACATCGGCTCCCGCTGCCAGGTGCTCACCATCGCGCACCGGCTCACCACCACCATCGACGCCGACCGGATCCTGGTCATCGAGGACGGCAGACTGCGCGCGCACGGCTCGCACGCCGAACTGATGGACCGGGACGCGACCTACCGCCGACTGGCCGGACGCCAGCTGGCCCCGGCCGCGGGAGCCGCGTCATGAGCGCCGGGGCTGACGCGGCCGTCGTGGGGACCGGCCCCAACGGGCTCGCCGCGGCCGTCACCCTGGCCCGGGCGGGGCTCCGCGTGGTCCTGTACGAGCAGGCGGAGAGCATCGGCGGCGGCCTGCGCACCGAAGCGCTCTTCGACAGCGACGTCCGGCACGACATCTGCTCCGCCGTCCACCCGATGGCCGCCGCCTCCCCCTTCTTCCGGGCCTTCGACCTGCCGGGCCGGGGAGTGCCGCTGCTCCAGCCGGAGATGCCGTACGCGCATCCGCTGGGCGCCGGCCGGGCGGTGGCGGCCTGGCGCTGCCTCGACCGGACCGCGGCGGAGCTCGGCGCCGACGGGCCGCGCTGGTCCCGTCTGATGGGACCCCTGGTGCGGCGGTCCCAGGCCGTGGTCGAACTGCTGCTGTCCGACCTGCGGAGCCTCCCGTCCGATCCGGTCGCGGCCCTGCGGCTGGCGACGCGCGTGCTGGCGCACGCGCTGCCGCGCGGTCCGCTGCGCACTCCCGACGCGCGGGCGCTGCTCACCGGGGTGGCGGCGCACGCGGTCGGGCCCCTGCCCTCGCTCCCTGCCGCAGCGGTGGCGATGCTCCTCGGGCACACCGCGCACAGCACGGGCTGGCCCCTGCCCGAGGGCGGCAGCGGCCGGATCGCGGCGGCGCTGGCCGAGGACATCACCGCGCACGGCGGCGAGTTCCGCACCGGCCACCGCGTACGGGACCTGGCCGAGCTGGGCGACGTACCGCTGGTCCTCCTGGACGTGGGGCCGAGGGGCTTCCTGTCCCTGGCGGGGGGCCGGCTGCCGTCCGGCTACCGGCGGGCACTGGCCCGCTACCGGTACGGGCCCGGCGCGGCGAAGGCCGACTTACTGGTCGACGGGCCCGTCCCGTGGGCCGACCCGCTCTCGGGGCGCGCCGGGACGGTGCACCTGGGCGGAGACGCGGCCGCCATCGCCCGCCAGGAGCGGGCGGTGGCCGCCGGGAACCCGGGCAGCGCCCCGTTCGTCCTCGTGGTGGACCCGGCGGTGACCGACCCCTCGCGGGAGGTCCGCGGCCGACGCCCGGTCTGGGCGTACGCGCACGTGCCCAACGGTGACACCCGTGACCCGGTGGACCTCGTACGGCGGCGCATCGAGGAGTACGCGCCCGGCTTCGGCGACACGGTGATCGCCGCGCGGGGCCGGTCCGCGGCCGCCTTCGAGGCGTACAACCCGAACTACGTCGGCGGGGACATCGCGGCGGGCGCCCTCACGCTCCGCCAGTCGCTGGCCCGGCCCACCCCGCGCCTCGACCCGTACGCCACCCCGCTGGCCGGGGTGTACCTGTGCTCGGCGGCCACGCCCCCGGGGCCCTCGGTGCACGGCATGTGCGGGTACCTGGCGGCGCTGGCCGCACTCCGCCGCCACCACGGCATGCGCGAGGCCCCCGGCCTGTCTCCTTCCCCTTCCCCGTCCCCGTCCCCGTCCCCGGAGCCCGCGTGATCGTCTGGAAGCGGCACGGCCTGGTCTTCGGCGCGGGCACCCTGTGCGTCCTGCTGAACAACGGCGGGGTGAACCGCTTGTGGACCCTCGGCGTGGTCCTGCTGGCCGTGGGCGGTGCGATGCGATGGTCCCTGACCCGCCGGCAGCGCCCCCGCGGCGAGCGCCCGCCGGTGGCGCTGCGGGTCCCGGTCGAGGGCCGCTGGGTGGCCCTCAACGGACCCGCGACCAAGGTGCCCAGCCACACCCACAGCCACGCCCAGACCTACGCCATCGACCTCAAGTACGCGGGCGACGCCCCGGAGCCGCCGCCCTTCCGCAACCTCTGGCCGCCCGGCCGGCGCCCGGAACGGCACCCGTCCTTCGGCCGTCCGGTCCTGGCCCCCGCGGACGGCGTGGTGGTGGCCACGGCCGGCCGGATGCGGGACCACCTCTCCCGCTGGTCGCTGCCCGCCTTCGCGTTCATGTACCTGGAGGGCTTCGTCCGGGGCCTGGGCTGGCCGTGCCACGTCTGGGGCAACTACGTCCTGCTGGACGTGGGCGACGGTGTGGTGGCGGGCTTCGCCCACCTGCGCCGGGGATCCCTCCGGGTTGCCGTGGGCGACCGCGTACGGGCGGGGGACCATCTGGCCGACTGCGGCAACTCGGGGAACTCCTCCGAACCGCACCTGCACTTCCAGCTGATGGACGGCCCCGACCCGGCCACCGCCCGGGGCATCCCCTTCACCTGGACCTACCGGCACGACGACGGCACCCAGCACACCGGCGTCCCGGCCGACACCACCTTCTTCACCGCCGGCCCGCCACCCTCCGAACGGACCCCCACATGACCGAACCAACGCCCCCATCCCCGGCAAGTCACCGTGACTGGTACGACGAGATGTGGGCCAGATCCTCCGGGTCGACCTCCCAGCCCTCTCGAGGAGCTGGCGGAGGATGCAGCCGGCCAGGTGGTCCGGTTCAAGTCCGCGGTCCGACGAGCTGACTGCTACGGGGTGCGGCCGGGCGGGTCCTCAGGAGGTAGGGCTGCCCGACGGAACGGGGGTGCTCGCGCTCCAGAAGTCGTCCCTCACGTCTGGGCGCTGTGGGTACGGGGTGGTGCGCGTCGGGGTGTTGGGTTCGGCGGTGGGGGCCTGTACGGGCGAATCGGTCAGGCAGGGGGTGGCGACGTCGAGGAAGAACTGGCCTTCGGCGGCGACCTCGACGGACAGGCTGTAGCCGTCCGGTGTGCTGGCGCGCATCGCGGGAAAAACGGGGTTCTTGTTCACCGAGGTGACCTTGTAGCCGCGGCTTTTCCATTCGCGTTCGATGACTCCGAGGAGAGCGCCGCGACGCTGTTCGGAGACAATGGTCAGGATAAGGACGGAGCGTTTGGCGGCGCCGGTGCCTGTAGAGCCGCCCGTTGGGTTCGTGCACCCGGCGTCAGAGGAGGGGCCGTGGTTCCATCGCAGCTCGGGCCGTACTGCGGCGAGCGTCTCCTGGAGCATCGCGTCGGCCCGGTCGGCACCCTGTTGCATGTTCATGCCTGCGTTCCCCTTCGTGGCTGTCGTATCCGGGCCGCTGCACGCTGCGGCGAGGACCGTCAGCATGAGCGGGACGGCGGCGAGTCGGTGCTGTCTCATCGAGGCTCCTCCGTGCTGATCGCTCCGGACTGGCCGGCGATGATCCGGGCGATGTTGGACGCGGAGTCCTGGTCCTTCAGCGGGTTGAAGTAGTTCGAGTGGGCATCGAAGGGGCCGCTTCCCTCGATGAACGGCTTGGGCCCGTCGGTCACCAGGAAACGATGGGCGCCGAAGTCTTTGCTGGCCGGGTCCGTACCGAAGTAGATTTCGTTCTCGTCGCTGACCACGTCACCAATGAGGTATCCGACGGCTCCGCCCGCGATGGCGCCGGGCAGTCCCGCCGCTCCCAGGCCCGCGGCCGCACCGTTCAGCATGCTGCCGGATTCGGACTTGTTCGGGAGCATGCTCACGGGGTCGTGGTCGGACGCGCCCACGAACACGTGGTCCTTCCCCACGTTGAGCTGATCGGCGTGGTGCGCGCCGGTGCCCGGACTCCCGACCAGGATGATGTCATCGACCCCCGGAATCCCACCGTCCAGCTGCGCCGCCTGGCCGACGGTCAGTGACCCGTAGGAGTGCCCGAGCGCAACAATGTGAGGGTCGGGGTTTTCGTTGGTGGCGCTGATGCCGGCCATGAACCGGTTGTAGTCGGGCGCACCCCTGCGGGCTCGGTCCTCGGACATGACGTCGAGGTTGTTTACCACGTGGTCCGCGGGCAGCTGTGGTGCGTCATAGCCGAGCCAGACGATGGCAGCCGAACTCGGATCGTATCTTCGTGCTCCAAGGGCCGTGTCACGGGCCCGCTGGACGTCGTTGCGGGCGAAGTCCGCGTCCAGTGCCGTGCCCAGACCGGGGACGTACGCGGACACGTTGCGAGACGTGTCGGGGTTGCCGAAGGCCACGATGGCGCGCCCGCCACCCTGGTCACCGATACCAAGCAGATACATCGGGGGCTCGCCCGGCTTCTGGTTCCACAGCTGGCTGTCGATGGAGCGCATTCCCGCCAGCTGAGTCCGTGACTTCTCGTCGTCCTGTCCGGACAGCTTGCCGATGAGCAGCTGCAGATTGTCGCGGTTGGCGTCATCGCGCACCGCGGACGGGATGCCGTCGAGGTTTCCGAGCACATCCGGATAGACGGCCAGGAGCTCGGCGCGGTGATCGGGTGACAGCTCCTTCCACCAGGCCCCGCGCTCCGCCGGCGACTTCTTCTCGGGAATCGTGTCGCGCAGATAATCCCGGGCCTCCTCACGGACCACCTCGGCGTCCCCGGCCACGTCGGCCCAGGTCGCGTCCGTGACCTCCAGGCCATCCGGAGCCTTCAGACGGTTCAGAGCCCGGACGAACCGCGAGTCCACCTCCTGTGCGGCCGATACCGCGCCGACTATGCGGTTGGCGATCTCCTGCGCGACGGCGGCATGCGGATTCGGGCGCTGTCGACCAGCGACGGCCGGGGACGGCCGCGGCGAGCGGAGTTCGCGGCGAACCGGAGCATGCGGCGTTCACGGCGCTCGCAGAACGGGAGGAAGCCGCCTCACCGGTGCACGCGGCCCACGGCTACGGCACCCCCGCCGACCGGCCGACCGCCGACCGTTCCCCCGTACGGCAAGGAGGCTGACGTGTCCGTACCCGCCCTCACCCTGTGGGACCGCTTCGCCCGCACGACGGAGCGCCACCCCGACCGCCCGGCCCTCACCGCCGCGGGCACCACCCTGTCCTACGCCCAGTTGCGCACCCACGCCGAGGCCCTGGCCGCCCGGCTCTGCTCCGGCACGCCACCGCCCCGCCGAGCCGCCCTGCTGGCGGAGCGGACCCCCGTGACGTACGCCGCCTACCTGGCGCTGCAGCGACTGGGGGCCGCGGTGGTGCCGCTCAACCCGGCCGCACCGCCCGGCCGCAACGAGGCCGTCGTACGGCAGGCGGAGGCGGCGGTCGTCCTGGCCGACGCGGCCTGCGACGCCCGGGCGGCGGGCCAAGCCGCGTCGCTCGTCCCGGTCGCGCTCACCGACCGCGCCGACGGCCCCGGCCTGAGCGGCGTCCCCGTCCCCGGACCGCAGGACACCGCGTACATCCTGTTCACCTCCGGCTCCACCGGGCGGCCCAAAGGGGTCGTGATCCGCCACACCAACACCGACGCCTACCTGGACCACGCCGTCGAGCGCACCGGCGCCGGCCCGGACAGCCGGCTGTCCCAGACCTTCGACCTCACCTTCGACCCGTCCGTCTTCGACATGTTCGTGGCCTGGAGCACCGGCGCGGCCCTCGTCGTGCCCACCCGCGACGAACTGATGGACCCGGCCGGGTTCGTGGCGCGGACGTCACCGGGTTCCTTTCCGGTCGGGGCCTGCGGCGGGGAAAGCCGTGTCATGCACACCGCGGCCAAACGGCTCTTCCTGACGCGGCTGCGGGACCTGGTCCTCACCCCGCGAGGTCTGGACTACCGCGTCCAGTTCCCCGGACCCGGCGGCACCAACGCGGTCGAGGCCGCACTCAAGCTCGCCCGGAAGGTCACCGGACGGCACACCGTCGCCTACTTCGAACGCGGCTTCCACGGCATGACGCTCGGGGCCCTGGCGGTCACCGCCAACCCGGCGAAACGCGCCGGAGCGGGGGTACCGCTGCCGCACACCGTCTCCGTGCCCTTCGACGACCCCGCCGACGGCGACGCACAGGCGGCGGCCCGGCTCACCCGGGCGCTGGACACCGCCTCCGCCGGCAGGCCGCTCGCCGCCGTCGTCGTGGAGACCGTACAGGGCGAGGGCGGCGTCAACCCGGCCCGACCGGCCTGGCTGCGCACCCTGGCCGGCTGGGCCCGGGAGCACGGCACGCTCCTGGTGGTGGACGACATCCAGATGGGTTGCGGGCGCACGGGACCCTTCTTCTCCTTCGAGCCGGCCGGCATCGTCCCCGACATCGTCTGCCTGTCCAAGTCCATCAGCGGCTACGGGATGCCCATGGCCCTGACCCTGATCCGGCCCGAGTACGACGTGTGGAAGCCCGGCGAGCACAACGGCACCTTCCGCGGCTACAACCCGGCCTTCGTCACCGCCGCCCGGGCGCTGGAACTGTACTGGTCCGACAGCACGCTGGAAGCCAGGACCACCGCGCTGGGCCGCCAGGTGGAGCGTGCCCTCACGCGGACCGCCCGCCGGTACGGGCTGGGCGCACCGCGCGGGCGCGGCCTGGCCTGGGGACTGCCCTTCGACAGGCCGGGAGCGGCCCGCGAGGTGTGTGACGCCGCCTTCCGCGACGGCCTTTTGCTGGAGACGGCCGGACCGCAGGACGACGTCGCCAAGCTCCTGCCGCCGTTGACGGTGACGCACGGACAACTGGAACGGGGCCTGGCCGTCCTCGACGGAGCCGTCGCCACGGTGGTGGGCATACGGACCCTCGTGGCCTGACTCCCGCAGCCGCGGGGGACCAGGGAGCAGGAAGCGGGGACCGCCCGGCGGCACACCGGCCGCCGGGCCGACGAACGGAGAACGGATGTCGGTCGACCTCTTGGGATTCCTCGGCGTGGTGCTGCTCGCGTACCTCGTGCCCGGACCCGACTTCCTCGTGGTGCTCCGGTCGGCGACCGAGCACCCGGCCAAGGGCCGTGCCGCGGCGCTCGGCGCCCAGGCGGGGTTGTGCGTGCACATGCTCGCCGCCGCCACCGGGCTCTCCCTGATCGCCGCCCGTTCCCCGGTGGTCTACGACGCCGTCAAGTTCCTCGGCGCGGCCTACCTCGTCTACCTCGGGGTCAGGGCCGTCCTGGCCGCCCGGCGGTCCGCCCGCGAGCGGACCGCCGGGCGGCAGGCGGACGCCGCCCCCGCGCCCGGGGACCCGGCGGAGCCGGGACCCGCCCGGGGCCGCCGACGGGCCGGCTTCAGCCAGGGCTTCTTCACCAACGTGCTCAATCCCAAGGCGGCCCTGTTCTTCATCAGCATCCTGCCGCAGTTCGTCCACGGCGGGGGATCCATGACCCGTCAGATCTTCTTCCTCGGCACCCTGGACGTCGTCATCGGCATCGCCTACTGGTTCGCCCTGGTCGCCCTCGCCGCCCGCTTGCGGGCACTCCTCGCCCGCCCCGCCTTCCGCCACCGCTGGGAACTCACCACCGGCTGGCTCTTCATCGCCATCGGCATCGGTGTCGCCGCAACCGCCTGACCCCAGCGTTTGTCGACGAGTTCCGAAACCCATCGACAAACGCTGCTGCTGAACGTGAACAAAGCCACCGGCCCCGCTTTCCAGCTGCGGACCCGCGGCTTGGCGGCCGCGGGCGCCGTCGCCGAGGAGGCCGGCAGCTACTGTCCGCCCGCGCCGCACCCCGTCGCCGTGCGCACCGGCCCTGTGCCGGGGAGGCCGCGCGTCCTCGCACGCCGGACATCACGGCCCCGGGATGCCGCCGGCACAGCCGGGCGTGGAGCGGTCTGCCGCTCTTGCCGTTTCCGCCGGGCCCGTGGCCCGATACGGTGGGACGCCGGTCACTACCGCCGCCTGCGCGCAGCGGGGCCTGCTTGCCCCACTCGTCCGTCCCTGCCCACAATGCCCGCAGACTCGATGTGGGGAGTGCGCGGATGCAGCAGCGGGTCACCGTTGGGCCGGATGAGGACGGCGTGCTGGTCATCACGTGTACGGGCGAGTTCGACCAGGACACCCTCAACCCGCTCGCCGCGGCCGGCATCGCGGCCGTCACCGACCCGGATATCCGCCGTGTCGTCCTGGACGTCGGCCAGGTCACCTTCGCCGACTCCTCCATGCTCAACCTGATGCTGCGCCTGCTGCGCTCGGACCGCCTGGTCCTGGTCGGCCCCCTGCCCCGCCGGCTTGAGCGCCTCCTGGACCTCACACAGGCGATCCACCTGTTCCCGATCGCCGAGAACGTCGTCGCGGCACGCCTCCTCTGATGCCGGCCCTCTGGGAGAACCCGTCCGCTGCCTCAGGCGCCTCTGGCTCGCGGCAGGCGCCCGGGGTGGTGTGGGGGTCTCCGTACCCGTGGCTCGCTGAGCAGCTCGAAGGGGGTCTTGCCGGTGCCGGGCATAGGGCCCGGGACCGGGGCCGGATGAGGCGTGGCATCGCGCCCAGCGTCTGCTCCGTGTCAGCCGACACGCTGTGTGTCGGCTCCGGTGGCTCCGGACTGGGCGGGCATGTGGGGCAGGGGGACGGTGCAGGAGGCGCAGCGGCGGGCCTGGGCGGGGACGGGGCTGAGACATTCGGGGCAGTCGCGCTTGGGCCGCAGGGCCGCCGGTGCAGTCAGCGGTCCGCAGGATCAGGAGGAGTTCCTCGTACCGGCCGAGGGCGAGACCGCCGACAAGGAGTGCTCCGGGCAAGGCCAGCGCGAGGAGGGCGGTGGTCGGTACCACCGGGTCTGGCATCACGCGCCGGGCACGCCGGCGAGGGCGGCGTCGGGTAGGACCTTGGTGAGAGGAAGATCAAGGGCGCGGGCGATTTCGCGAAGCTCTTGCTCGGTGGGGCGGGTGGGGCCTACGGTGCCGCCCTGGACGAAGACTCTGATGTGCGCGGTGCGGTCCGCCAGCGCCTGCACACTGAGGTGCCGACGGCGCATGGCTGCTTCGAGGACGGGCGACAAGTCTGCCATTTCCCGCTCGTGCCCCGGCCGGCCCGTGGCCCTCATGCCGTGCCGTATCCGAGGACACCCCGACCGCGTGGGTTGCAGCGCCGCAGGACCGGACCGTCCCGGGAGCACTGCCCGCCGCCGGGCGAAGACTCCGGCCAGCCGCCGCCGGTAGAAGCTGTGCAGGCTGAACACGGTCTGGTCAATGCTCACCGCCAGGAGCCGCGGCCCAGGGCATCAGCGCGAGGCGGAAAGAACGCCACCAGCAGCAGGACCAGCCAGCAGACCACGGCGCGGACCCAGCCGCGGGAGCCCAGGGGCCGCCGAAGGCACCCCTTGACCGTTGCCTCGTCTGCCCGATATCCCAGCAGGCCGTACCCACACTTACGACCCGATCGACCTGTCCGGCCGACGTGGCCATGCGGTCATCGACTCCTTCTGCCAGACGAATCCGAGCGGAGTCTCCCGCACGGTCGGGGGCATGCGGGCAGCATGACTCTTCTGCTGCTGTTCCTGCTCCCGCTCGGGCTGGCTCTCGGACTTCTGACTGTTAAGGAGCCCCAGCGCGGCCGGCACCGCGAGAGTCGCTGACCCCGATGGTGGCTCAGTGCCCACGGAAGGCCAGCACATCAGAGGCCGCAGCCGATCAGTGAGCCGGATACCAGCGGTGGTCGGTGGGCAGGCTGGGCGCCAACGCGCGGGCGCGTTGCCACATGCCGTGGAACTGTTCGGCCGGGCGTTGCTGTTCGCCATGGAGGGCGTTGAGGGCGATCAGGCCGCAGGTCAAGGCCGGTACCGCCCATTGGGCGTAGGACAGGTGGCGTTCGGCCTGGTCGGTGTCGAGCGGGTGGTGCTCGGACTTCTCGGTGTCCTGCGGGTCATCGGAGGCGCAGAGTTCGATCTTCTTGCCGAGGACCCGGGTGTAGGCGGTCGCGGCGAGAGCGGCGCCGGTCAGAACCGTCTTGGCGAGGGTGGAAGCGGCGACGCCCTGCTGGGTGACGACACGGGCGGTGTTCGCGCCGAGCAGGCCGCTGGAACCAACGAGGTGTGCGCCGATCGCAACAGCGCAGACGGGAGTCCACCTCGCCCAGCCCGCACTGGCGATCCTGGCACCCGCCTCCCAGGTCTCGCCTTGCTCCTTCGCTGCGCCGTTGAGGCCTACCGCGCCCATCAGGGCCCCACCAAACCAGGCGGCCAGGCCGATGTCGTGAAGGCTGCGCAAGACGGTGTTGCGTTCGGACATGTCAGGCTCCTTGCACGGGGACGTGCCGGCAGGCCTGCCGGGCACCCTGTCACCGTCACCTCGCCGGCCCGACAGCGCCATCCCAGCTGATCCAAACGGCCGCCGACAGCAAGGCGCGAGCGCCACCACTGACCAGGCCGATGAAAGTTCCCACAGGTGGGCGGGGGTCCTGTCGCCACTCGCTCGCCGGTGGACACTGACCCATCATCCCCTGAGGCTGACAGGCGGTGCACAGTGACCGGCGCGCTGCTCATGTCCCCAGCCTCACCCGCGGAACCCTGTGTGATCGGAGGACGTTTCATGGTGCGTTCGGTGCGTGAGAGCTATGACGAGGTTCAGGTGGCGGCCCGGTTGCGGGTGCCGGTGGCGGCGTGGCGGTGGGCGGCGGGCTCCGGTCTGGTCCCGGCCGCCGACGCGGGGCCGGGGCTGTGGTCGCGGGCGGTGGTGGAGGCCGCCGACCCGGAAGCGGTCCGCGCCGCGCTGCGCGGCCCGGTGGGTGCCGGGGCGGCGGCGGACCGGCTCACGGATGCCCTCGGCAGGGTGTTGCCGCCGCGCCGGCCGAGGGTGACCGCCGCCGAGGTCGGCCACCTGGCTCGGGCCGGCCTCCTGGTCCGCCTCGGCGAGGACAGCGAGTTCCCCGACGTCCACCCCGACGGGGTCGCCGCCCTGGCCCCCCGCCGGGACCTGCCCGCACTCTTGGACACACATGTGCCCCTGGGCCCGTACCAGGCCGCCGTCCGCCTCGGCGTCTGCCCACGGACTGGGATCACGTCGTGCGCCTGGGGCGGGTGTCCCCGGTCGGGACGGTCGCCGTCCGCCTCGGCGTCTGCCCACGGACTGGGATCACGTCGTGCGCCTGGGGCG